>JAGAPM010000307.1 GCA_017623265.1 Lentisphaeria bacterium
CTTCCCCGCAGTTTCCAGACCATATCCTGCTTTGACTACACGCACAAAACGGGACAGCAATCCCGCCACCACCTTCCCCGAGCAATCGCCGGGCTTCACGGGCTTCAGCTTGATTTTTACTTCCTCTCCGGCAAGCATCTTCTTCATATCCGGCACGATTGCGGGGGCAAGTCCGGGGTGGGAACTGAGAGTGGGACCCGCCATCGGACGACCGTATCCCTTCGCACTCAAGGCGCTCAAAAGCATGGTAACATCGCTGTATCCCAGCACATAAAGTTCCGGACGGCGGGGCAGTTTTTCCCAGTTGATGTTGGCAACCAGATCCTGCGTACCGATCCCGCCGCGCGAACAGAGGATCAGATCATTTTCCATATCGCACCACGCCGCCTCAAAATCTTTCACCCGCAGCTCCACCGGAATGGAGGCATAGGAGCTTTTTGCAAGTCCCGTCGGTTTCAGCGTGGCGGAGGGATAAACTTTGACATTCAACCCCGCAGCCCGCAACAGCGCCACACCTGCATTAAAGTTTTTGGGCTCAGGATAGGATGCAGGCGTGATCACGGCGATCGTCTTGATGTGTGCCGGGTAAACACCCGTGTAATCGATGCCCTTCCCCTTGACAGCGAAGGCTTCCGGGTCTTCCTGTTTCGGCGCGCCGGACAACACAAAACCAAGGAGCAAACATAAACTTGTCAGCAGAATTTTTTTCATAGCGGATATTACCTTTCCGGATTGTTTATCGTTTCTGTATGTGGTAATATATACTCCTCTTGCAAAAAATCAAACGGCAATATTTTTTTGCAATATCCGGAATTTTTTTCTTTGCAATACTTGATTTTTTTACGGGCGGTTCTATTTTACTGGAACGTCAAAAAAGTACCGGAACGTTATCAGGAGGATTCAGAATGAGCAAAAGATACAAGATCGAACTGCCCGCATGCGGACTGCTTGTCGGGAATGCCATTTACAACACATACGCCGGTTACCTGATGGGATCGGGCTACACTTACACCAGCTGGGCGGCAGACAGTTCCACGCCGTTGGAGCTGATCGACCTGACCGTGAAGGAAAATCAGGGAAACATCGTTCAGCTCTGGTGGTTCGATGGCGGAAGCCGTCCCCAGACAAAAGCCCGTTATCTGGCGCTGGAAGATGTGGGGATCACCATTCCCGCACCCGATTTCAAAAACGCAAAAAACATGAAGCTCACCGACTTTGACTGCTTTGAAAAATACGGGACCGAACGCGCCGGTGCCGGTGTGCTCAAGTCGCTCCGGTACGCGCAGGAACAGGGGCTTTACACCACCATGATCTACTGCGAGGGAGTCAATCCGGTCTATTCCAAAAAATTTGAAACACTTTCGCCTTCTTATATCGGTTACGACTTCGGTGAAAAGTTTACCTTCCGTTTCGACAGCGAAAATGCGTTTGGCGTGCAGGGTGTTACGCTCAAGTCGCTGGCAGATGATTTTGTGGCGCGGGTTTCAGCCCACATTCAGGAACGGAAAGAAGCCGGGTACGGCAATATCTGCTGCACCAGCTGCAATTTTTACATGGATTATGAAGTGGTGGCGGGCGTGGATTTCACCATGTTCGAGGATTGCACCTGCGAACTCAATCTTGCCACGGCGTTGTCCCGGGGGCTCTGCAAGCAGTATGATCTGGGCATCTGGGGTTCCCATATCGCCAACGAATATTACGCCTGGATCCCGTGGGACAACCCCTACCGTTTTGAAACGCTCCGGGCGGAGTTGTATCTGAAATATCTTGCTGGGGCGAAAGTCATCATCAGCGAATCGGGCGCATGGCATTGCCAGTCCGCCGGAGCGCCGGAAATGGGGAAAACGCCCCGGATTGTCAAGCCCATCGGTCCCACGCCGGATGAACAATGGCTGCCTTATGCGGAAGAAGCACAGAAATATTTCAAAGACATGGACCGGGATTCCCAATACTGCCGCAACTACCGCCGGATCATGTCCGATTTCTACGATTACGTGAAAACGAACGGCACACCGGAAGGACAGCCGGAAGTGAGTATCGCTATCGCCAAAGGCAATTACGATCTTTCGTCCCTGAGTCTGGACGGATACAATATGTGCCATGTGATCGGCGGGGCGCAGGCACTTGCGGATCAGGATCAGCGCTGGTTCTCCGGTCAGCCCGAAAAAGGCTGGCAGATCGCCTGCGATGTTTTCTGACCCCGACCTGCCGGGATCTACGGCTCAGACACTTACAACCGGATCTTTTCCGGTACACCCTACGGGCAGATCGATATCGTTTCCTTTGCTTACGACAACATCACAGCCGATTTTCTCAATGAAAACTACAAGGCGCTGATCTTTGCCGGTTGGAACACCGCCAGCGAAAAGCAGTACAGAATTCTGCTGGATTATGTCAAACAGGGCGGGATCCTTTTCATAAGCATCCCCCAATTATCCAAAGACATCACCCGGAATTACACCAATTACACGGTGGATGATCTGGTGAACGGCGGCGATCTTTCCGAACTTTGCGGCGTCAAAGTCAAAGGACGCGGTCCGCGTTTTTACTGGGGCACAGTCTACGATTACGCCAACAACGATTTTGCTCAAACGGTGAAACGGCACGGTTACGGCGTGTTTTACAGTCAGCTGGGCGAACTTGAGATCACCGATCCGGAGACGGAAACGCTGATCATTGACCAGGAAGCCTTCAAGCCGCTTCTGCTCCGGCGGAAACTGGGCAAAGGTCAGGTCTTTTTCCTGAACAGCTGGTACTACCCCGGCATTTACGGACATGACTGCGCAGGCGAAGCGACAACGAACAGCCCCGGCATGTTTGCAGACATTATCCGCTACATTGCAAAACTCGCCCGTCCGCAAGTATTTATGACCGGGAAAGGGTTGGATGAGCCGGATACAGAGTGCAGTTTCATCAATCTTGCAGCGTACCCGGATCAGAAACTCATCTGTCTTTACAATATCGACTTTGAAAAGCCCCACACCATTGATCTGCACCGTTTTGATGGCTCCGTGCAGACCATCACACTTGCCCCGCAGGAAATGAAGCGTTTGTGATCACGCGTTGCAAAAAATGAAATATCTGTTCAGGCGAACCGGCTGCCCCACCAATCGGGCAGCTGTTCGCCTAATTTGAC
>JAGAPM010000308.1 GCA_017623265.1 Lentisphaeria bacterium
AAAAAAACAGGAAAAAACATGCAGAATTTGGAAAAAGCCGCATCAATTTTGCGGAATTCAATGCGTACAATGATTTTTACCGGTGCCGGGATCTCTGTGGAAAGCGGAATTCCACCATTCCGCGGAAATGGCGGTTTGTGGGAAAAAGTGGATCCGTCTTTTATTGAGATCCGGAATTTTCTGAAGCATCCGGAAGATTCCTGGGCGAAGATCCGGGAGCTTTTTTACGACCACTGGGGAAAGGCGGAACCGAATCCGGCGCACTATGCTCTGGCAGAGCTGCAGAAAGCCGGAAAAGCAGGACTGCTGGTGACCCAGAATATCGATTGTCTGCATCAGCGCGCCGGCTCGGAAAATGTGGCTGAATTTCATGGCACGCTGGAGTATTTGATTTGTATGGATTGCGGAATACGCTTGAAAGCGGAAAAAGATCTGACGGATCAGCCGGTCTGCCCTGCCTGTTCCGGTCTGTTGAAGCCGGACGTGGTCTTTTTCGGGGAAGGTCTGCCGGAAGAAGCCACGGATCTTGCCTTTGGGGAAGTGAAGCATGTGGATGTGGTGATTGTGGTCGGGACCAGCGGAGAAGTTATGCCAGCCTGCCTGATCCCCCGTTATGCAAAACGGCATGGCGCGCAGATCATTGAAATCAATCTGGATCCTTCCGCCTTTACGCGGGAGGGGATCAGCGATCTTTTTCTGCAGGGGAAAGCGGGAGAGATCCTGCCGGAACTGGTGAAAAAAGTCCTTGAAGGCGGGAGCGCGGACGCATGAGTTTTGATGTCCTTCCTCCGCTTCCGGTCCGGGATAAATTGCCGGAAATCGTTGCTGTATTCCGGCAGTGCAGCGTGCTTTTTCTTTCCGCTGAACCGGGCGCCGGGAAAAGTACACTCGTCCCGCCCGCTTTTCTGTTGGATGAACCCGACTGGCTGGCTGGAAAAAAGATCATTATGCTGGAACCGCGCCGGATCGCCGCCCGTGCGACAGCCGGACGGATGGCACAGTTGCTGGGGTGTCCGGTTGGCGGGAAAGTCGGTTTCCGGACCGGAACAGAAACGAAAGTTTCCGGCGAAACCCGGATCGAAGTGGTGACGGAGGCGATTCTGACCCGCATGCTTCAGCATGATCCGGATCTGCCGGATGTGGGACTGATCATTTTTGATGAATTTCATGAACGTAATCTCCACGCCGATCTGGGGCTGGCACTTGCGTTGGATGTGCGGGCAAATCTGCGGGAGGATTTGCGGATCATGGTCATGTCTGCCACCCTTGATCTGCCATCGCTGAAAACTTTGATCCCTGATGCTGAATCGATCCATATACCGGGGCGAATGTTTCCCGTCAAGACCATTTACAGCCCTGTGGAGACTGCTCAAGCGGGTCAGGTGGCGTTTACGATCCGTAATGCCATGGAGCATTTTTCCGGTGATGCCCGTGTGTTCCTGCCGGGCGAAGCAGAGATCCTGCAGGTCCAAAATGCATTGGGAGAACAGAATGATTATGATGTACTTCCGCTTTACGGAAACCTGCCTGCCGAAAAGCAGGATCGGATCTTTGTCCGGTCCGACCGGCGGCGTGTGATTCTTTCCACTGCCATTGCAGAGACCAGTTTGACGGTAGATGGAGTGCAGATCGTGATTGACTGCGGTTGGATGCGGATACCGCGTTTTTCGCCCGCCAACGGCATGAACCGGCTGGAAACAATACGGGTTTCTCTTGCTGCTGCCGAACAGCGGCGCGGGCGTGCGGGGCGTACGGCAGAAGGTGTCTGCATCCGCCTGTGGAGCGAGACGGAAGAACGGGGTTTTGAGGCTCATCGTCCGCCGGAGATCATGGAAAGCGATCTTTGTGAATTGACTCTGGAACTGTTGAACTGGGGCGTGCCGCCGGCACAGGCAGGAAGTCTGCCGTTCCCTGACCAGCCGCCGCCGGTTCATCTGGAACAGGCCTATGCTGTGCTGAACGATTTGGGCGCCGTTAAAGATGGAAAACTGACAGATCACGGGCGGGCGCTGCTGAAACTGCCGGTTCATCCCCGGTTGGGGCACATGATCCTGAAAAGTAATCGATCCCGCACCGCTTTGCAAATCGCAGCGTTGCTTGGGGACCGGGATTTTCTCAAGTGTGGAACCGCAGATATCAGCGCACGCCTTGAGGCATTGGGAAGGAACAGCGGCGGAGATCCGGCGGTCCGTTTCCGGGTGCGGCAGACTGTAGAACGGTTGGTGCGGAGCGGGAACGCCGGAGCGGAAAGACCGGAGGATGCCGGCGAATATCTGGCGTATGCCTATCCGGACCGTGTGGCAAAAAAACGGGAAGGGCAGGAGAGTGCGGGGGGAGTCCCGTATGTTCTTGCCAATGGAACGGTTGCCGAATTGGACCGAGAAGATGTGTTGTCGAGATATGATTTTCTTGCCGTTGGCGAAACGACCACGGTACGGGGGAAAACAAAAATCCGCCTTGCCGCACCGCTGGCAGAGGATAGTCTGAAAACCGTTCTTCCTTTGAAAGAGCGGTTTGAAATGAGTTGGGACAGCACTGCGAAGTGTGTGCGCGCCTGGAAAATCGAATATTACGGCAGTCTGGTTCTGGACCGGAAAAATGTTGCAGATCCGCCCGGAGCGGAACTGCTCACCGCATTTTTGGATGGGATCCGGAAAACCGGGTTCGCCGCCCTGGGAATGAGCAGAAATGAACAGGGCTTCCGGGAACGGGTGACATTCCTTCACCGGAACGGGTACGCAGATCAATACCCCGACTTCAGCGAGGAAGGTCTGATGTCAAGTCTGGCTGATTGGCTTGGACCATACGTCAGTGGGTTCAAAAAACTGGACGATCTGAAAAAACTGAACTACCGGACGATCCTTGAAGGTACGATAGCAATATCCGATCTTCTGGCAATGCGTCAGCTTGCGCCGGAAAAATTTGAAGTTCCCAGCGGCAGCCATATCACAATTAATTATTCCGATCCCTTACAGCCGGCGGTATCTGTCCGTCTGCAGGAATTGTTCGGGCTGAAAAAAACACCCGCTCTCGCCGGAGGACGGGTCCCTCTGCTGATGGATATCCTTTCTCCCGCAATGCGTACCGTTCAGAAAACACGGGATCTGGAGTCCTTCTGGAAAGAATCCTATTTTCTCGTGCGAAAAGATATGAGAGGCCGCTATCCGAAACATGACTGGCCGGAAGATCCCACTACTGCCATCGCTCACCGGGGCGTGAAACGCCCGAAATAAGAACGGCGACATACGGCAGAAACGCCCGGGGCGCAGCAGCCCTCCGCATGCGGGCAGACCCGCACAGCGGAGGGCATTCTTTTTTCCGGCGGCGCAGCGTCGCCGCTGCCGCCGGAAAAAAGAAAAACGGACCGCCTTTCGGTGGTCCGTCTGCTGCGCCCCGGGCGTGTTCTGTCGTACTGACGGCATTTTTACGGGTAGGGGGCAGAAAAGCAATTCTGCTTATTTTGTCAGCGACTTGGTGATCCGGACATTCTGGTAGATATCATTGTCCTTGTCATAGCGGAAAGAGAGGGTCATGTCCGTTTCTTTTCCGGTCCATGTAAAGGTGAAGTCTTTGACCTCGACCGGTGCTGCATTTTCGCCTACCGGCTGCTGTTGAGGCGGATGCAGTTTTTCCGGAGTGAGAGATCCGT
>JAGAPM010000309.1 GCA_017623265.1 Lentisphaeria bacterium
GCTTCCATGTATCGGACATGCTGGTGAAAGCGGGGTCATAGTCTGCATCAAAGAAGGAAAGGCGTTCATCAAAGTTACCGTACTGGAACGGGGGATTTTCCGGGTGTGGCTTCAAGTCTTTGTACTCAATGGATGGTTCGACAGCGCGGACATGGATCCGTTTTCCCGCTTCCTGCACAATGACGCCGCGGGTTCCGATGATCTCCACTTCTCTTCCGGGCATGGCATTGGCTCCGGTCACTTCCACGTCCACCAGGCGGCCGTTTGCGCCTTTGAGAATGATCTTTAACAGGTCATCGCCCTCGCCGATACTGATGACACGTCGCACATCTGCCCACAAATCCACCACGGGGGAATCCAGCAGCTGCAGACCGTGGTCAATGATATGGGGTCCCCAGTTGGAGAGGAGACCACCGTAAAATTCGGGCATTGTCATCCAGTCATTTCTGCGGCAGAAGTAGCAGCTGCGGTGGATCTTGATATAATGGACCTCACCGATGATCCCGGAATTCATCAGCTCTTTGACTTTATTGAATTCCGGCTCAAAACGGCGGTTGTGCCGGACATAGAGTTTCCCGGGGTGAGCATCACCGCAATCCAGCAGTTTCTTCATTTCGACCACATTGCAGGCAACGGGCTTTTCCACAAGAGCAATCTTACCGGCTTCCAGCACTTTGATCCCCATGGGAACATGGTCCAGATGACGGGTGGCGATATTGACCATCTCCACATTGTCGTCCTTCAACAACTCATCCAGCGAGCTGTATTTTTTGTAGTCGGTCCCCCAGGATGCGGGGAGATTTTCCAGACGGTCCGGAGCGTTATCACAGACTGCCACCAGTTCAAATTTATCTTTGTCAACCGCGTTAATTTCGTCGATATGTCCGCGCCCCATTCTGCCCAGACCGACCACAGCATACTTGATTTTTCTCATCCTTCCGTAATCCTTTCCGTTCATTTTGCAGATAATTATTTTTACAGTATTGACTTTTTGCCGTCTTGTGTTACTATATAGCAAAACAAATCAAATTGCAATGCAGGATTGAAACATCTTTCAGGACAAAACAAACATGAAATATTTTGAAGGTTTGCAATTTACGATCTGGAACGATCACCCGATTATGCACGGATTGCACAACAATCATGCACTTTATTACGGGATCCAATACAACCACACGGGATCGCTGATTTATTCGATCGATGACTCTCCGCCGGTCAAAGTAAACGGTGCCCATGTATTCCTCACCATCCCCGGTCACCGTTACCGTTACGGGTGCGAAGATCATGAAACACGCCGTCACACCTTTCTTTGCTGCACGGGCGAACGGATACAGCAATACATTGAGGGTGGTTTGTTCCCGATCGACCTCCGCACGCCTATCCCGGTTTCTGATCCGGAACGTTTTTTGCAGACGATGTTGGAAATCATGTCCCTGCTGCGTCAGTCGCCGATCCCGCCTCCCCGGGCAGTATTGCTTTACGAAGATCTACTGCTGCGAATCATGGAATCCGGAAAAGAGAAACAGAAAATTCCTCCCTACAGCCGGGAGAAGATCCTGGATCTGGCAGAACAGATCCGTCTTGAACCGGAAAAAGATTACGATTTTTCAGCAGCCGCAAAAGAATGTGCAGTGACTCTGATCCATTACCGGCGATTGTTCAAACAATTGCATGGTATTCCACCGCAACGATTTCTGATCCATTGCAGATTGCAGAAAGCGGCATCGCTGCTGCTGGCGCCGGGAGAACCGTTGACGATGGCAGAAATAGCAGAACGGTCTGGAATCCCGGATCAGAATTATTTTTCCCGTCTGTTCAAGAGTCACTTTCATGTTTCTCCGCTGACATATCGCAGGGAATTTCAGTAAGACTCTTATTTTTGTTTTTCCCAGTTCCAGTCAGAAACGGAAATAGTCTTTTTCAAAACTTGATCCGAAGACTCAAGAGCGGGAAAGAAAGTCAGACCGGTAACTTTTTCTACCGTATCGACCGTCACAGCGAAACGTTTCAAATTTTTCTTGCTTCCCTCGTTCGGGATAATAAATCCGATCATTTTACAGGGCGGAGTCAAATCATACACCACTTTATAGTACGCATGGGGGATCGAAACACTGTTGGAAATACCGATGCTCCGGACAGCTTTTTTATCGTAAAAGACAGGGCCGGTCACCAAAAAAATCTCATTTTCATGTCGGGCAAACGCCCGCACCTGCGATTCCAGATCCACCCAGATTCCCCGATTGCACTCCGGTTTCTGCGGGGACATGTTACTCATATAAAAACTTTCGCTCATCACATCTTTATTCCATCCCATATCGGCAGCCGGAGCCAGATGGCCGCGGTCGAAACCGGATCCCTTGTAGTCTTCCGGCGTTGCGGATCTTGTACGGATGCGTGGATCCTCCCGGAAGTCATCCGTTCTGCCGACCTTTTTCTGATTCAATTCATCCGCCGTAAGTTTGTATGTCACCCAGAGCGGCTGTTCATGGATCTCGGAATATCCGAAGGCATATCCTTCCCGTTCAAAGACACGATCCACGATCCCGCCCTGCGGTGCGCCCAGTTCCAGGTTGTCATACTGTTTTGCGAACCCGGTCTGTTCCAGGACCCAATCCATTCCTTCCAGAAAGTAATAGCGCACATTATGAGCGAAATCCGGCACATAAAAGAAAGCTCCGGCAAAAGCTGCCAACAGCAGAAGCGGCATAAAACAGGAACGCAGTTTCCGCATCAGGAATGGTTTCAGGATCTTTCCGAGAAAATAAAACAACGCCAACCCGGCAACACTGCTTTTCTTATTTCCACCTTTTTCTTTTTTTTCTTTCTTACCCATTCTTGCATATCCTCGCTGTTATTCACGCTTGTATTTTTCAACAGGTATTTTATCACGCAGAAGAACGATGTCAAGTAAAAATTGTCAAAATAGCTTGAATTTCTCTTTTCCACAATTATATTTCAGATAAAAAGCAAAAAATCAAAGAAGAAAGGATATGACCATGAGTGAAATCAAACATCTTACTGAAGCGGATTTTGAAAAAGAAACAGCCGGAAAAGTCTGTCTGCTGGATTTCTGGGCGACCTGGTGCGGTCCGTGCCAGATGTTTGCACCGATTCTGGATGAAACCGCGGCTGCTCTGCCGGATGATATTCTGGTTGCGAAGATTGATGTTGACCAGAATCCCGCACTGGCAATCAAGTTCGGCGTGCGCAGCATTCCTTCCATCTTCCTTGTGAAGGACGGCAAAGTTGTCAAATCCTTTATGGGGGTGCAGACAAAGGAAACACTGCTGGATGCTGTCAAAGCTCTCTGAAGCACAAAAGATCCTTGTTTCTTTCAGCGGCGGTGCCGATTCTCTGGCACTGCTGCTTTTTGCATGGAAACACTTTCCCGGGAAAACAGAGGCAGTTCATTTTGAACACGGTTTCCGGGGAGAGGAATCTTTGCGTGATGCTGCTTTCTGCCGGACATTCTGCGAAGCCAGGCATATTCCGTTTCACCTTGTTCCGTTGGATGTTCCCCGGAACAAGATCAATGGAGAAGGCGATGAAGAAGCGGCACGCCGTCTCCGTCTGGAAGCGTGGAAGCAACTCGTTTCCGATCCGGAACACACGGTTGTTCTGTTGGGACATCACGGGGATGATGCCGTGGAAAATCTGCTTCTGCGTCTTTTCCGCGGCAGCAATTCATCCGGTCTGACGGCTTTGCGTGAAGAGAGGATACTGAACGGGATCTGTTTCCTGCGTCCGCAACTGGACATGACCAGAGCCGATATCGAAGCGTTTCTCGCTGAAAACGGCATCCGGGAATGGTGTCAGGACAGCACAAACAGCGATTCCATCTATCTGCGAAACTATTTGCGGAATGTATTTCTTCCGGAGCTGTCAGAACATGCGCCGCATGCCATTGGCGGGATGAGATGCTCCCTGCGAAGTCTGGCGGACGATGCCGATCTGTTGGAACAGCTCTCCGATGAAGCCTATGAACGCTGCAAAGACGGCTGTGTTGATGAATGGAAAGCCCTGCACCCTGCCCTGCTGGTCCGGGTCCTGCGCCGTTTTCTGAATGGTGTTGTGCCAGCCCGACAGGCGGTTGACCGGCTGCAGCAGGAATTGCAGAGATCTTACAGCCATCCGGTCCGGATCGATCTTGGTCAGGGTATCATGCTCAAACGCACAAAGAATATACTTTCCATCCTGCCGGAACCCGATCGGGCAGAAATTATCTGGAACTGGAAAGAGGAACCGGACTGCTGCGGACTTCACGCAAAAATCCTGCTCCGTGAAAAGGTGGAGGATCTGACCGGAGGTGCAGCCTTTTTCGATGCAGATCTCATGCCCGAAACGCTGATTTTAGCGCCCTGGCAGGAAGGCAGCCGGATCCTTACGTTCGATGGCAAAAATAAAAGTCTGAAAAAACTCTTCTGCGACCGTCATATTTCCGATCAGGACCGGCGTGTTCTCAAGGGGGAAGACGGCACAGTTTACATGGCGATCGGAGTCCGCAATTCCGCCGTTGCAAAGGTCACGGAAGAGACAAAATCGGTGCTGTGTATCTCGGGCGACTTCATGCGCTGAAATACGGTTCTGTCATAAAATCCACCTCAAAGCGCAAAAATTGCGCACAAATATGTACTTTTTTTGGATTTTTTTTCATTTTCGACTTGAAAAAATAAAAAAAAGTGTACATTAGTGTTTACGGTACGCTACAAGGAGTTTTTACCACGGAGATCGAAACGATGGAAAAGTATTATTCAAAAACACACGAATGGGTACAGACAGACGGAGAAGAAGCTGTTGTCGGGATCACTGAATTTGCCACAGGAGAACTGGGTGACCTTACGAGCATCGAATTGCCGGAAGAAGGCACAGATGTCATTGCCGGCGATGTGATTGCAACTGTGGAATCCGTCAAAGCATCTTCTGAAGTCTTTTCACCGGTCAGCGGTACTGTATGTGCCGTCAACCGCAATGTGGAAGATGATCCCGGAATCACCTCCAGATCTCCGGAAAAATACGGATGGTTGTACAAGCTGGATAATATTGATGATACGGAACTGGAAGACCTAATGGAAGAGGATGAATACCAGGAGTATCTGACGACCCTCGACAGTTGAGTCAAAAAAAGGAGGTGCAGCATGATCGATGAAAACCTGATCCCGGATCTGAAGCAGGAAAACAGACCCGTTCCGAAAGATGAAATGATGACCGAATTCACAAAAGGTGATTCATGGCGTGTGTTCCGCATCATGGCTGAATTCATCGACACCTTCGAAACCATGGCGAAATACAAGGATCTCGTTCCGATTTTCGGATCTGCAAGATTGAAACCGGATTCCCCCGCATATCAGGATTGCGTCCGATTGGGCGAACTGCTGGCAGATGCCGGATACGGCGTTCTCAGCGGCGGCGGTCCGGGCATTATGGAGGCAGCCAATAAAGGCGCATGGCAGCGCAAGGGGGTTTCGGTTGGCTTGAACATCAAACTGCCCATGGAACAGCACGAAAACCTCTACCAGACCGAATCACTGGAGTTCCGTTACTTCTTCATCCGCAAAGTATGCTTTATGAAATACTCTGTGGCTGTGGTGGCATATCCGGGCGGTTTCGGTATGCTGGATGAAATCTCCGAAGCGTTGACCCTGGTACAGACCAACAAAGTCAACCGGGTGCCGATTGTTTTTTTGGGAAAGAACTTCTGGTCTCCTCTCATCGA
>JAGAPM010000310.1 GCA_017623265.1 Lentisphaeria bacterium
CCCTGGATGTCTTCGGCAAATACGTGCGCTGTCTCCACGCAAAGGACGGTATGTACCCCACCAACGGACGCAACCTCGGCCATGAAGTGCCCGTCGGTAAGGGCAAGAGTCAGTACAGCAAGCTGGTCCCGAAACTGAAAGAGATCGGTTACGAAGGCGACCTGATCATCGAACGGGAAATCGGCGGCGAACAGCAGACCAAAGACATCATGAAGACGATCGTCTACCTGCGGAAACTGGTCGATAAAGCCGAAGCCAAGTACGCGGCGAAATAAGAGAAAAGGCTTCAGGCGGGAAAAAACCTTTCAGGAAAGGTTCTTTTCCCGCACCCTTTTTCCAAAGATTTTTACAGCGAAAGAGCAAAACGCAGTTTTTGCTCTTTCGCATTTTTTATACGCAGATAAAAAATGCTTCGCTGCAGAAGTCTTTGAGGGGGTGCCGGGGGAAGCTTTCTTCAGAAAGTTCCCCGGCAGAATCCCTTCTCTTACTTATACTTCGGAAGCATATCGCCGTGTGCCTTGATGAGGTCATCGCACATCTTGATGATGGAATCGATGGGCAGTTCGGCGGAGGTATGGGGATCCAGCAGGGCTGCCTGATAGATCTTATCCTTCTTCCCGGTGAGGGCGGCTTCGATGGTGAGGAGCTGTACGTTGATATTGGTCCGGTTCAAGGCGGCGCACTGTTCGGGCAGGTCACCAACGTACGTTCCCTGAACGCCGTTCCGGTCAACGAGACACGGCACTTCCACCACGGCTTTCGGGGGCAGGTTGGGAATGAGACCGTTGTTCATCACATTCCCGCCGATCCGGTACGGGGTATCGGTCACGATGGCGTTGATGATACCGGAGCCGTATTCGCGGGAGAGGGTATGACCCAGTTTCGGATCTTCCTTCAGTTCGGCGTACTGCTTCTTCCAGCTGGCGATCTGGTTGATACAGCGGCGCGGATATTCATCCAGCGGGATGTTCCACTTGTCGATCAGTTCCGGATAGCCGCTCTTGATGAAGTAGGGCAGATATTCCGCGTTGTGTTCACTGGATTCCGTCACATAGTAGCCGAAACGGCGCATCATTTCCAAACGCACCATGTTCCAGGATTTCTGATCCTTCGGACCTTTCAGCCATTCTTTGAGTTTCTTATCGGCAAGCTTCTTGATCTCGGGGTACAGGTCTTTCCCGTCTTCCGTGATCTCAAGCAGCCATGCCATGTGGTTGATCCCGGCGATTTTGGACTGGATTCTGTCGCGGCGTTCCTGCGTGTTTTCCAGCCCCAGCGCACCCAGCAGACTTTCCACGCAGACCTGCACGGAGTGGCAGAGGCCAACAGTCTTGACGCTGGAACCCTGAAGCATGGCGCCGGTCAGCATCGCCATCGGGTTGGTGTAGTTGAGAAACCAGGCGTTGGGGGCAACTGCCTCTATATCACGGGCGAAGTCCAGCATCACGGGGATGGTACGCAGACCGCGGAAGATCCCGCCGATCCCAAGCGTGTCGGCGATCGTCTGACGCAGACCGTACTTTTTCGGGATCTCAAAGTCGATCACGGTGGAGGGTTCATAGCCGCCGACCTGAATGGCATTGATCACAAAATCTGCTCCCTGCAGGGCTTTCCGGCGGTTCTTCACTCCAAGAGCCGTGGAGATTTTTGCACGACCGTCGTTGATGTTCTTGTTGATCACATTCAGGATGAACTCGGATTCTTTCAGCCGTTCCGCATCAATGTCGTACAGCACAAATTCCGAATCATTCAGCGCTTCCCGGCACATGCAGTCCCCGATCACATTCCGTGCGAATACGGTGCTGCCGGCACCCATAAATACGATTTTTGCCATAGTGTTTTCTCCTTGTGGTTTTATTATTCAGTAGGCAATAAAATAACATTCCAGTTCTTTGAGCGTGACCGTGACCGTGTCGCCATTGACTTCCAGCTTTCTGCCGGTCCATACATCATTCAGAGATGCCGCATCAACGCCTTCCGGCAGATTCAGATCGGACACTTTGAACCGGATGGGACGCTCCTCCCAACCGATATTGAACAATCCCAGCCAGCCGTGAGCCGGATCGTTCCGGTCCGGTGTCTGATAGATCGAAAGGTAACGCTGACCGAAGATCTGCTTTCCCATGATCCCGTTCTGATTGCACTTGATCATTTCCGGGTTGGTCAGTAATGCAAATTCATCGTCATCTGTTTTTTCCAGATTGCCGCCGTAAAGGATCGGCGTGGCGGAAAGCGCGTGCTGGGTGATGAACGTGCGTTTCTGTTCCATGGTCAGACGGCTTCTGCGGCGGCGGTCCAGATCGTGCGGCACATCCAGCACCACACCCTCCGGAATATAGGACTGCAGTTCGCCGAAGGGGACCATATCCAGATCCAGCCAGCAATCCGGTCCGCTCTGATCTTCAAAAATATCCCAGCGGGTGAAACGTTTGTGAATATCATCCGGGCGATCCCACACATCCCCGGAGATCCGCAGCATATTCGCATACTTCCGGTAAACCGGCAGATTGCAGCGGCAGGACCGGTCACCGGGAGAGAGACTCAGAAAGATGGGGCGGGAGGCTTTTTCAATGGCTTTGCCCACTGCGGCGATCTCGTCCGGCGATTCTGTAATATCATCCACTTTCAGAAAATCCACACCGTTTTCATCGAAGTACCGGATCACGCTGTCGTAATATTCCTGGGCGCCGGGCTTGCTCATATCCACACCGTAGTTGGGAACGCCCCACTCGCAGGTGTTGATGGTGTCGATAATATCCCCGGCGTGCAGATCGGTCCCCATGATCTTTGTATTGCGTTCCACTGCCAGCTTCGGAATACCCCGGAAAAAATGGATCCCGAACTTGATTCCGTTGGCGTGACAATAGTCCGTAATGAACTTGAGTCCGTGGGGAAACTTGACCTTTGTCGCATTCCAGCGACCGAACTCATCCAGTTCATTGGAGCCTTTCCGTTCCGGATCGCGTTCTGCGTGAAAGGGATCATCGCAGTACCAGGCGGCATCAAAGCAGAAATATTCATATCCGTGTGGTTTCAGTTTCTTTACAAAAATATCGATCGCACGCAATGCGATCTCTTCCGTCATGTAGAGACTCCAGCAGTCGTAGGAGTTTGTGCCGAGAACCGGTTTGGGTGTGCTTTCAATTTTCATAGGAATATTCCTTTCGTGCTTTATTATATACGCCGGATCGTTGAGAATCAATAGTAAAATCATGTGAAACATCAAAAAAATGTGCGGAATGTGGAAAAAAGTTGAAATTTCCCGTTGAAAAGTGCGGAAAAAATCCTACATTATGGAAAAGATGAAAGGATTTTTA
>JAGAPM010000311.1 GCA_017623265.1 Lentisphaeria bacterium
ATCAAGTTCCATGTTCCGAATACTTCCTGATTAGATTCTGCATTTTTTTGACTTATATTCCGTATAATATACAACAAATGCACAGGTTTTTCAAGCATATTTTTTCAGAAACGGCAGAGAATCATACCCAGAATCACTGCGATCAGAAGCATCAGAAAGAGATTGAGTTTCCATTTCAACTGAAGAAACAGGATCAATGCAAAGATCACGCAGCCTTGCCAGCAGAGCCCGAATTGTGCCGCAGCACCTGTCCAGAGCGTCCGGATCGGTGCAGTAAAAATGGAAATGTTGGCAAAGAAAACGACGCCCGCTGCGATCAGCCCGATCGTTACAGGACGGATCCCGCTCAATAGCGCTTTTACAAAACGGCTTTCCTTGAAGGTTGTCAGGAAGGTGACAGCCAGTGTCATCAGTACCAGCGAGGGCGCTATTGTGCCGAAGGTGGCAAATATCGCACCGGTCAGACCAAACTGCTGATAACCGATATAGGTGGCGCAGTTCATGCCGATCGGGCCGGGCGTCATCTGTGCCAGCGCCACAAGGTCGGCAAATTCTCCGGGTGTCAGCATGGCACTGTTTTCCACCAGTTCATTTTGAAACAGCGGGATCATGGCATAGCCCCCGCCGAAGGTGAAAAGCGAGATCTTGGCAAAAAGATAAAAGAGATACAGCGAACCGGTCAGTGTTGTGATCATTTCTTTTCTCCTTTTGTCGGAAAGCAGAAGTATTTGATGATCCCTGCCGCAGCCCCGCCGAGAATGACCCAGACTGCATTCAATTGCGGAAACAGCACAAGGACCGGAAAGGCAATCACAAAAAGCACCACGGGGAAGGGGGCTTTCAGAACGCTTTTACCCAGCTTGAGCGCCGCAAGAACAAAAAGCGCACAGATCGCTGCCCGGACACCGAGAAATGCATCGTTCAGCCAGGCGGCATCGCTGTAATTCAGAAAACACATGGCAATCAGAACGATCACGACAAAGGGCGGCATCGCCATCCCGAGGGTCGCTGCCAATATACCCGGGATCCCACCTATGCTTTTGCCGATGGCAACAGACATATTACACCCGATGATCCCCGGCATGGACTGCACCACGGCCACACTATCCACCATCTCTTCGTGGGTCATCCATTTGCGTTTTTCCACAAATTCCGCTTCGATCAGCGGCAGCATGGTCAGCCCCCCGCCCACTGCCACCATGGAGATCCGGAAAAATGCACTGAACAGCACTTTCAAGCGGTATAAACGGGTCGATTCGGTTGCCGTTTCTGTCATCCTCATATATCCTTCTGCAAGTTAGTTCATCCTTATAATATACCATGGATTGCAGATTTTTTCAAGAGAACACGAATTTTGACTAAAAAATCATGTTTTTTGAGGTTGAAAAAATCGGAAAGTTGCAATATATTTTAGCAAAACTTCATCTCAACAATTCCGGAGACAGAAAAAATGACAGATGAACTTACCATGAAGACAACGCTGATGGAAATCGGAAAGAGCGCAAAAGCTGCTTCCGCCATCCTTGCCAATACGCCTGCTGCCGTCAAAAATCAATGGCTTCTTGCCATGGCGGATGCTTTGGATTCCTCTCATGAAATGATCCTTGCCGCAAACGCTGAAGATATGGAACAGGGCAGAAAAAAGGGAATGTCCGGCGCTATGCTGGATCGTCTCCTTTTGACTCCGGAACGGATCAAAGGAATTTCTGATGCCCTCCGGTATGTGACAACGCTTGAGGATCCGGTCGGTCATGTGCTTTCCTCGGTGGAACGCCCCAATGGAATTCAGATCAACAAAGTTTCGGTGCCGATCGGCGTGATCGGATTTATCTTTGAATCCCGCCCCAATGTAACGGTGGATGCCGCAGGATTGTGTCTCAAATCCGGCAATGCAGTGATTCTCCGCGGCGGATCCGAAGCATTCCGGTCCAATATGACATTGGCAAAATGCATCGCAGATGCCGGGATCGCCGCCGGAATGCCTGCCGGGGCGGTGCAGCTGATCCCCTTCACGGATCATGCCGCTGTTTCTATGATGCTCAAGATGGATTCCTTTATCAATCTTATCATCCCCCGCGGCGGCGAACGGCTCATCCGTACGGTTGTCGAACAGTCTACGATTCCGGTGATCAAGCATTACAAAGGCGTCTGCCATGTATATGTAGATAAGACGGCTGATTTTGATACGGCTCTCAAAATCATTGAAAACGGCAAGTGTCAGCGCCCCGGTGTCTGCAATGCCGTGGAAACGGTGCTGATTCATGAAGCGATCGCAAGAGATTTTGTGCCTGCTTTTGCCGCATTGATGAAGGAAAAAGGGGTGGAACTGCGGGCTTCACAGGAGATCCTTGCCATCGAACCCGGTCTCAATGCCGCCACGGAAGATGACTGGAGTGCGGAATATCTTTCTCTGATCCTTGCGGTGAAGACCGTTGCCTCCGTTCAGGATGCCGTCTCTCACATCAATCAGTATGGCTCCGGACACAGTGATGCGATTGTGGCTGCCGATCCCGAAGCGTTGGAATATTTTCTCAACTATGTCGACTCTGCTGCCGTTTATGCCAATGCTTCCACCCGGTTTACGGATGGAGGCGAATTCGGCATGGGCGCAGAAATCGGGATCAGTACCGATAAACTTCACGCCCGCGGTCCCATGGGGCTGCAGGAGCTGACAACCTATAAATACAAAATTCTCGGCAGCGGCCAGACTCGCTGAATTTGACTTTATTTCTTCCTAAACTGCAACATCCTTAGGACTACAGAATAAAATGATGACAAAGAAAACTGCGGCAATCATGACTCTCGGATGCCGTTTAAATCAGGCGGACAGCGCTCTCTTGAGCGACCGGTTACGGAAACTCGGCTTTGAAATCGTTTCCACAGATGCACCCTCCAGCCCCAATTTGATCGTGGTCAATTCATGCGCGGTTACTGCCGTTGCATCGAAAAAATCCCGGCAGGCTCTCAAGGCGATCCGGGGCGAAAACCCCCAGTCCTTCATCGTGATGACCGGCTGCTCGGCGGTCGTCGATGGAAAAGAATTGAACAAACTGGATGAGTGTGATCTGATCCTTTCCAATGAACAGAAAAAGGAAATTGAATACATTCTGCCACGCTATCTGGCATATCTGGATCCCAATAATGCCAAGCCGGAAAAAACGGATGCAGAGTCGCTGATTTTCAGCGAGCAGACTGAAACCTATTTCCCCTTCAAGACACGCGCCATCCTGAAGGTGCAGGAAGGTTGTGAGAATTTCTGTACATACTGCATCGTTCCCTATGCCCGCGGAAAGGAGCGATCCCGTGACCTGGAAGAGACTCTGGCGGATTTCAAACAGCTGGTCGCCGCCGGATTCAAAGAAATCGTTCTCTCCGGTGTCAATATCTGCAATTATAAATGCGGGGAAACGGATCTCGTGGGCTTGATCGGGCGTCTGCTGGAGGTGCCGGGCGATTACCGGCTCCGTCTCAGCTCTACGGAACCGGGTCCTATCGTTCCGGCGCTCGTCCGCTGTATGGCGGAAAATTCCGAAAAAATCTGTGCTTTTTTGCATCTGCCCCTTCAGAACGGTTCGGAACGGATCCTGAAAGAAATGGGACGAAAATATACCGCCCGGGAATATGCGGAAATGATCGCTGATGCACGGAAACTGATCCCGAATCTGCATCTCGGAACTGATTTGATCGTGGGATTCCCCGGCGAGACCGAAGCCGATTTCAAGGAGTCCTGTGCTTTTGTCAAAAAGATCGGTTTTTCCAATATCCATGTGTTTCCCTTCTCGCCACGGCAGGGTACGCCCGCAGAAAAAATGCCGGGCAGGGTTGTCGGGGAAGAACTGGATAAACGGCTGGAAGTCCTGAAAGAGATCAAAACAGAATCTGCGGCTGCTTTTGCGGAATCCATGCTCGGACAAAGAGAATGTGTTCTGGTGGAAACAAAGCGCCCCAACGGCGTTTGTGAAGGATGGTCCGGCAATTACATCAAGATCAAGTTCAAAGGAGAAAATGCCGAACCGAAAACCCTTGTTCCGGTCATTTGCAAAAAGATCCTGCCGGATGGGGCTTTGGTTGCAGAGATCGCAGAATAATCGGGATTTTTTCTCTTTTTCTCCGCAAGTAGCTTGCACTTTCGCTGAAATGCGTGTATAGTAAGGGTTTTAATGGTATTTTAAACCTTTCAGAAAGGACACAGATAAAATGGCTCAATTTCCTCTGGAAACGATCCGGCACAGCGCTGCTCATGTGATGGCTGCTGCTGTTCAGGAACTCTACCCGGATGTCAAATTTGACATCGGTCCCGCGACTGCTGACGGTTTCTATTACGACTTCGATATCGCAACAACTCTCAATAATGAAGACCTTGCAAAGATCGAAGCCAAGATGGAAGAGATCGCAAAGGCACATCTGCCTTTCACTTGCACGGAAATGACCCGTGAAGACGCACAGAAATTCTTCGAAGAACGCGGTCAGAACTATAAGCTGGAACGGCTTGCAGATATCCCGGACGGCGCCCCCATCACTTTCTATCAGTGCGGAAATTTCATCGACCTGTGCCGTGGTCCTCATGTGGATAACACGATTCAGACCGGTGCGTTCAAACTGATGAGTGTTGCCGGCAGCTACTATCGCGGTGATGCAAAAAATAAAATGCTCCAGCGTATCTATGGCGTTGCTTTCGCAGACAAGAAAGAACTCAAGGCGTATCTGAATCGTTTGGAAGAAGCCAAAAAGCGTGACCACCGCAAGCTGGGCAAAGAGTTGGATCTTTTCAGTATCTCCCAGACGGTCGGCCCCGGACTGGTTCTCTGGCATCCCCGCGGAGCTTACATCCGTAATGTGATCGAAACGTTCTGGCGCAAGGAACACCTGGAACACGGCTATGAATTGCTTTATACGCCGCATATCGGCCGCAGTCAACTCTGGGAAACAAGCGGACATTTGGATTTCTATAAGGATGGCATGTATGCTCCGATGGAAATCGATGAAACACAGTATTATGCAAAGCCCATGAACTGCCCGTTCCACATCGAGATCTATAAGAGCGGTCTGCGGTCTTATCGTGATCTCCCCTGCCGCTGGGCGGAGCTTGGCACAGTCTACCGTTACGAAGAATCCGGCGCTCTGAACGGTCTGTTCCGTGTCCGCGGGTTCACGCAGGATGATGCTCACATTATCTGTACGAAAGAACAGATTATGGATGAGATCAAAGAAGTTCTCCAGTTCTGTCTCTTTATCTGGAAAACCTTCGGGTTTACTGAAATTCAGGCTTACCTGTCTACCCGTCCCAAGAAAGAAAAGAACGGCAAGGAAAAAGCTGTCGGTGATCCCGAACTCTGGAAAACTGCTACGGAATCGCTGGAAAATGCCATCAAGGCAAGTGGTCTGGATTATCAGGTGGATGAAGGCGGCGGTGCCTTCTACGGTCCCAAGATCGACCTGAAGATCAAGGATGCGCTCGGCCGTGAATGGCAGACCTCCACGATTCAGTTTGACTTCAATCTGCCGGAACGCTTTGACCTCCACTACATCGGTGCCGATGGTCAGCAGCACCAGCCTTACATGGTCCACCGGGCGCTCTTCGGTTCCCTGGAACGCTTCTTTGGTATTCTGATCGAACATTACGCAGGTGCATTCCCCCTGTGGCTCTCTCCGGATCAGATCCGTTTGATCCCGATTACGGACAGACAGCATGAATACTGTCTTGAAGCACAGAAGGAACTCCGCAAAGCCGGCTTCCGTGTCTCTGTTGACCTCCGGAGTGAAAGCATGGGGGCAAAGATCAAGGATGCCCGCGGTATGCGTATCCCGGTCATGGCTGTGGTTGGCGATAAGGAAATGGAAAACAAGACCTTCTCCGTCCGGACCCGCCGTGAAGATCAGCTCGGGGAAATGGATCTTGAAACTTTTGTAAAAAAATTAAATTCGGAGCTTGAAAATCGTTTTTGATGTGCTATCTTATAGCTCATTACGATTTTTCGGAACTTTGTTAACACCTTAATATAGGAGGGCGATACCATCGCCAAGCTGCTGAAAAGTAACGATCGGGCTTTCGCCGATGTCGATCTTCTGGTGATCGATGCGTCGGGCGAACAGCTGGGGGTCATGAAACTTGCTCCGGCGTGTCAGAAGGCACGTGAGGCGGGGCTTGATCTTGTGCTGGTTGCGGAAAACGCCACACCGCCGGTGTGTCGTATTCAGGACTTTGGAAAACTGGTCTATGAACAGAAGAAAAAACTGAAAGACCAGAAGAAAAATTCCGCGGCACAGAAGACAAAAGAAATCAAGTTCAGACTTCACATTGATACCAATGACTACGCAGTGAAGATCAAGCACGCAAAGGAATTCCTCGGTGAAGGAAATAAACTGCGTGTGACGCTGATGCTCAAGGGGCGTGAAATGGCTCATCAGGACATGGGCTTCGAACTGATCAATCGAGTGATCGAGGACCTCAAGGAGGATAGCATGGTCGATTCCCCCGCGAAGTTGTTCGGTAAAAATATTCAAATTTCCTTCAATCCGAAGGGAAACCGTTGAGGATGGCCGGATGGCGTCTGCCGCCTCAAAGGAAAAACAAAACCTTAATCAACACACAAGGAGAAAAAGATGCCGAAGCTGAAAACAAGAAAAAGTATCGCAAAGCGCGTGAAACGTACTGCCTCCGGGAAGTACAAGTTTTGCAAACCGGGCCGTCGTCACCTCATGACTGGTAAGACTGGCAAACAGAAGCGTCAGATGAGAGGCGCAGGGGTTCTTTCCACTGCTCATGCTCAGAGACTGAAAAAGGCTCTTCCCTACGGGTAAGCTAAAAGCAAAACATTAACACTGGAGACATTTACAAATGAGAGTTACAGCTGCAGTTCCGTCCAGAAAACGTCGTCGTCGCGCGTTGGAGAGAGCAAAAGGTTTTTACGGTGCGAGTTCCAAGCGTATCCGTACAGTCTATGATGCAATTGACAAGGCTGATGCCCACGCATATGTGGGGCGCAAACAGAAGAAGCGCCAGTACCGCAGACTTTGGACCGTCCGTATCAATGCCGCCTGCCGTCTGCAGGGCATGACTTACAGCAAGTTCATGAACGGACTCAAGAAAGCGAACATCGAAATGAACCGCAAGGTCCTCGCTGACCTGGCTGTCAACGATGCTGCTGCTTTTACGGCTCTGCTTGAAAAAGCGAAAGCCGCCTGCTGAATCACATCAGTACATCACTGAAATTTATTGCGCGGTCTCTTTCGCAGAGAGAGGATCGCGCTTTTTTTCTTTTTACGACAAACAAGTAGCAAAGATCAGGAAAAGTTATGCTTGAGGAACTTTTGACAAAACTGCGGGAGATCACTGCATCCGCCGCTGCGGATCTTGAAGCAGCAAAAACGGAAGCGGATATTGATGCCGTCAAAAACCGTACGCTCGGCCGCAATGGTGCAGTCACTGCACTCAGCCCCATGATGGGCAAACTTCCGAATGAATCCAAGCGTGATGCAGGAAAGGCTTTCAATGAGGCGAAAACTGCCATTCAGGAGGCTCTCAACGCCGCCCGCGAAAGACTGGAATCTGCTGTGGATGAAAAGAATAAAATTGATGTGACTCTGCCGGGGCGCCGTTGGGCGATCGGAACAAAGCACCCGG
>JAGAPM010000312.1 GCA_017623265.1 Lentisphaeria bacterium
GAATAGACCAGCCCGTACCCTGCAGGCGCCTGAAGATGCTGCATCTCCCGCAGCTGACGGTTCTCCTCCCGCACAGACCGGAGCGTCACATTTTCGGCGGCAAGCCGGTCATTCTGTTCCTGCAGCAGAGTCACTGCTTCTGCAAGGGTCAGTTTTTCTTTTGTCAACAGAGCTTTCTCCACAATCACCCCTTCCGTACTGCGGACCAGTTTCAACACCGGATAATAGAAATCCAGACTGAACCGCCGGAAGACCGGTTTCAGCACAAAAAAAGCGATCACAAGCACAAGAACACCAAGGATTGCAAGCATGGTGGTCATCAACCAGATTTTCGGATCCTGTTTCATCTTCATCGGTAATCATCCCATTCATCAAGTTTTTTCTGCACGGCAGGCAGGATCAGATTGCGTTCCTTCTGCGCCATCCCGACTGCATGAAAGGTCCGCTGAAAACGATCTGCCGGAGAGATATGCTTTTTTTCCATCTCCGCCAAAGTATGCTCCAGTTCGATCCGTTGCCGGATCGCCTCAAACAACCGGTCCTCCGCCGCCTGCAGCTGCCGGGCGGTAACTTCGGACTGATCGGTCCGGAGGGCAGTCAGTTCCTTACGGATATCGGATAACGGCTGCTGGAATCCTGCCGGCGCCCGGTAGGAAAGCACATTCAAACGCAGTTGCAGGTCATCGATCAGGCTGTTCGGGGAAGTGAATTTTGCCCAATTTTCCGCCAGACCGGAGAGACCGCAGGTGCCTTCCGAGCCATCATTTTCCTTGAAGGAAAGGGTGGTCTGCTCCCGGTAACTGGTTTCAAAATATTCCACGGAAAGCGGTGAAAGAATGGAGATCATCCGCCGGTCCAGATATCGCTGGAACCATTCTTCCGGGTCTCTGCCGGAAAAAAGGTTGTTTGCATCCCCGGTACGGAGGAAATCCTGCCAGAAATCGGCATCGGTGGAACGTAAAGCATGACGCAATGCCGGTTCAGCCAATCCTTTACGGAAATAGCCGGCATCTTCACACGCCTCCACCAGCAAACCGGCAAAACCGGCTTCCAGTTCAGCGAGTGCGGTCAGATCCCGTCCGTAATCCCGCATACCGGTAACCACCTGTTTCAGAGGCATCTTGTGTCCATTTGCGCAGAACACATACACCCCGGCACTGGACCGGGCAAAAGGACGCAATGCAAAAAGGGTATCGCCGGCAGCTTTCCGGGCAAGTCCCCGGACCAGCCAATGGCCCTGCACCAGATGGGCTTTACTTCTGCCTTCTTTATCGAAATCCTCCCCCAACTGTGCGAGAAGCAGTACGCTCATCAGCCAGTTATGAGCCAGCACATCCTCCCGCCAGCTTTCAAAGGCAAGCGGCACTTTCACCATCAATTCCCGTTTACCGGAGGATTCCGGTTTCACTTCAAAATGCTGTACTTCCTTGATATCGCAAAGTTCCAGACGGACATTCCAGCTGTTTTTCCGGCGCGGCACTGCACCGGTTGCGATCTGCCGGAACCGTTCCGCAAGACGGCCGGAACGGAATTGATCCGAATACTCCGCATTTTGAAAGACCAGCGGCACAAACTGCACTTTCTCCTGTTTTTCCGCCTGACCGGAAAGAGGACCGGACACGCAGAAAAAACCGGTCAGCATCAGCGCCGCCAGCCAGATTTCAAACCTTGTTTTTTTTGCGTGGTACATATATATTCTCCTGTAACTTTAAAATTTAATACCGAAAAGTTATTTTTCAAATCCATCCGGAAAATTCCTGCATTTTTTCTTGACAGATCGCATCTCCGGGGGCATATTATAGGGAGAAAACATTTTCAGGGGATCAAGATGCAGGATTTCAAAGTCGTTTCACAATATTCACCCGCCGGGGATCAGCCGGAAGCGATCCGGGCGCTGACCGAAGGACTCAAGAAGGGAGTCCCCTTCCAAACTCTTCTGGGCGTCACCGGATCCGGTAAGACATTCACACTGGCAAATGTGTTGGAAAATATGGGGCGCAGACCGACACTGGTCCTCTCTCACAACAAAACGCTGGCGGCACAGCTTTACAGCGAATTCAAAGCCTTCCTGCCGCAGAACGCAGTGGAATATTTTGTCAGTTACTACGATTACTACCTGCCGGAATCCTATATTCCGCAAACGGATACCTATATTGCAAAGGACGCCAGCATCAACGAAAATATCGAACGGCTCCGCATGAGCAGCACCGCCTCGCTGCTGGAGCGGAAGGATGCCCTGGTCGTCGCCAGCGTTTCCTGCATCTACGGCTTGACTTCGCCGGTGGATTACGACAATATGAGATC
>JAGAPM010000313.1 GCA_017623265.1 Lentisphaeria bacterium
GAGGTGGTGTCACCGGATATCTTTGCTATTCTCAACTCATCAGCCGGGGAATCGAACTTTGCTGCCCGGAAAGCAAGTTCCCGTTTCAGAATTGCCAGTTTTTTCTGATCAAGCGTAATGGATTTCAATGCTTTGGAGACCTGTATATCAAAATCGGTCAGTTCCATAAAAAGGTACTTTTTGTAGTGTTCCCGTATCAGTTTCAAGAAGCCGGGCAGATCCAGTTCTGCTGCGAGAGATTTGTTGTTTTTCAACAACAGCTTATGCAATGCTTCGCCGGAATTCAGAAGAAGTTCCAAACGCCGTTTCATTTCGATCCGTTTTGATGCAGTTGGTTTGGCAGATCCGAATTGTTTGGTTTCGAACCGGTAAAATTCAAGCTGCTCATAAAACTGAAAGTAGGTGCTGAAATTCGTATAATTTGCAGGAATATTGGAGCCTGTGATACCGGCAGCCTGCAGGCAGGCAAGATTGTATGAAAGCAGGGCAAAGGAATATGCCGGATCCAAAACGGAACTGGGACGGAGAGCTGTTCCCTTTTCCTGATCAAAACCGATCCCGTAACTGTTGTAGACTTTTGTGATTTCCCGGCTGCGCTGTGCAAAGGAATAATCCCCGGCAATGTTGTTGGCGTTTATATAGCTCTGCAGCTCTTTTGCGATCTGCTCATGCATCGTGAAATCATAGGTGAGTTCGGCGCGCAACTGATTCAACTGCATCTGGATCTTTTTGCGCTGTTCTGTGAGTTGACGACGCCGATGGCGATAGCGTTCCCGTTCATCTGAACTATCATTGTCATCATCGTCGTCATCATTATTGCTTCTCCGGGATTCCCGTTCTGCCCGGCGCTGCGCACGTTCCTGTTCCTGAAGTTGTTCTTTCCTTCTGACCAGTTCATTAATTTTCCGGCAGGAATTCTGCAGTTTTTCCAGATGCTTGCTGTAGTCATCCAGAATATCATTTTCCCGTCCGGAGAGAGGGAAGATAAATGCCAGTATCAGCAATCCGGACAGGAGAAAAAGACAGCACGTTCTGAACATATTGATCTCCAATTAAAAGTAATTAAGTAAAAATCTTATCCTGAAATATGAACCGTCTTGTTTCGTTTTGCAAGCGGAAAAAAGAAAAAAATTCCGCATTTCTGAGAAAATACAGCCTTCAGCAGATGAAACCGCCTCCTAAAAGCATTTCCCCTTCATAAAAAACGGCAGCCTGTCCCGGGGTGATCGCCCGGACCGGAGAGTCAAAAACGATCTCACAGCGATCTGCACCGGAGGGAATCACAAGTGCCGGTGCCGCCGGAGTCCGGTAACGGATCTGAACATCAGCCCGGAATGGTCCTTCCGGAACCGGAGTTTTGTGCCAGTTGACCCCTTCTACTGAAAGTTTATCCGAAAAAAGAGAAGCTTCCTGCGTGGACAGGTAAATGTTACAGTTGCTGCAATCGATTTTTTGAACATAAGCCGGTGTTCCAAGTGCCACTCCGGTCCCTTTCCGCTGACCGATCGTATACGCGTGGATCCCCTGATGCAAGCCCAGTTTTTTACCTGTTTCTCTGTGGATGAAATTGCCTCTCCGGATCCTGCCGGAAAACTCTTTCTGCAACATTTCTGCCAATGTCCCGGTCGATGGCGTAAAACAGGCATCCTGACTTTCTTTTGCTTTTGCATTGGGGAGTCCCAGTTGATCTGCCAGCTGACGCACCTGATCTTTGGTCATTGCTCCCAGGGGAAAACAGGAAAAATTGCGCTGTTCTGCGGTCAGCCGGAAAAGAAAATAGGATTGATCTTTTGCCCGGTGTGCGCCACGGGAAAGAATGCCATCCTGCAACTTTGCATAGTGACCTGTTACGAGCGCCTTGCAGCCGTTCTGCTGCGCATATTGCATCAGCTTTCCGAATTTGAATACCGGATTGCAGATCGCGCAGGGATTCGGCGTTTTGCCGGATTCAAAAACACGCCAGCATGGCAGCATAACATCGTTCCGGAATTCCTGCTGTAAATCCAGAAAGTCCAGTTCGATCCCGAGGGCAGCGGCAGCCTGACGGACTTTTTCCCGGTTGTCCTTTTCCGGAAGAAAGCACATGTAAACGGCATGGACATCAAGACCTGCATCCTTGCAGAGATGGGCAGCGATCGTGGAATCGATCCCGCCGCTGAACGCCAGAAGAACTTTATCTCCGGGGTGCAGATGGGAAAACGGAGAATATTCGCCGATCATTTTTTCACCAGAGCCTCTGCCAAACCGGCTGGTTCCATGCCGCAAACAAGCAAGGACTTGTCCCGGGAGGTTTCGCCGGAAACAACCGAAACCAGAGATTTTGCAATGCCGCATTTTTTTGCAATGAATTCACACAATGCCGCATTCGCTTTGCCATCCACCGGCGGGGCATTCAGGGTGATTTTTAATGCGGATCCGTAGAGACCGGAGACTCCGGTTTTTGAGGCCCGTGGCTGGATATGGCAAGGCAGGATCGTTCCCCGCCCCTTGTTACCTTTTGAAAGACGCCCTCGAGGGCGTTCTCTCTCAAATTCGAGAGGGAGCGAAAGCCGAACTCGAAGCGGCTCGAGCGCAAGAGGCGGC
>JAGAPM010000314.1 GCA_017623265.1 Lentisphaeria bacterium
CGTACAGACAGCCTCAAAGATTTTCTGCCACTCCGCTTCAAAATCAAAATTGCAGTATTTTTCTGCCTGTTTCAGGGCTTTTCTGCTCATATCGGCATAATGTTCATCATCTTCCAGCAGTTTTACAATGGCATCGGCGGCGGCGAAAGTATCGTACATCGGAACCGTGACAATACCTTTATTTTCATCGCAGAGAGGGGGTAAATAGGGTAATTCATACGCCACCACCGGCAGTCCTGCGGAAAGGGCTTCGACCAAAGTCATCGGGAAGCCCTCGATTTCACTCGTAGTGAGAAAAACATCTGCGTCAAGATAATATTTCCGGCAGTCGAAATCCGCCCCGGTAAAAGTAATCCGATCTTCCATGCCGAGCTTCTGCGCTTCCGCCATGGTTTCCTCCAGACAGACGCCGCCTCCCACCATGATAACCTGCACATCGGGAATCTTTCCGGCAAGGATCCTGCATATCTGAACCGCTTCCCGGGGATTTTTTTCATCAACCATTCTTGCCAGCCACAGAACCTTGCGCCGACGCGGCTGGACCGGTCGCTGTACGCACGGGAAATAAGCCGGATTCGGCAGATAATAAGATTTTGCTCCGCTGAAATTGAAATATGCGGCATCGAAAGGAGAAAGCACCAGATTCAGATTGAAACAGGACTGTATCAAAGCTCTTTTTTCCAGAACCCTGCCGGCAGTACTGTTCCACAAATACAGAAGGGCAGTATTATGAAAATGGAGCAGACAGGGAATCTTATGAATGATTCTGGCAACGGCGCTATCCATCAGGGAATACAGAACAGACATAAAAGGAAACAACAGGAGATCGATCTGTTCTTTTTCAATGGTCCGGCTCAAAAGGGCAGCCCGTTTCCGGCAGTCTTGTTCCGCCGGGAGAACAATGTGTGTTATATCATCTGTAATTTCCGGAAATGTTTCGCCGGGGATATATTTCTTTTCTGTAAAAAATACGCACTTGATCCCCATTTTCCGGAACAGCTCAAGTTGTTTTTCCGTAACACGTTCAATCCCGCCATTTCCAAAATGTCTTGTAACGATGCCGATTGTTTTGATCTGCTTCGTTTTATGAGGCGGAAAAAGATCAAAATCACGCAAAGATTTCAGAAAGGAAACCGGCGGAAACGCGCCCCATGCTTCATAGATGGAGGCAAATGTTTCAATCACACCATGCGTTTCCAGCAATGCAGCAAATCGGATCTTCCGTTCGGCGAACGGTAAATCCTGCATGCGCTTGAGCATTGCGGCGATTTCAACTGACATGTTCTTTCATCCTTTTCTGAACTTGTTTCCGATCTTTTGCAGCAGGCGTTTGACCGTGTAGATAAAGCCGTGTTCCCGGAGACAGCGGATCCCGCCTTTGATCTTGCGTTTGAGCCAGGGCTGAGAAAGTTCCGCCACTCTGGCGTTCGGCGCGGTGATCTGCGCCTGCTGTTCCGCGATCCGTTGCTGTTGTTCCGCGACCCGGTTTCGTTCCTTTTCCAGCAACGCACGCAGCTGAGTGATTTTTTCATTTTTCCTGAGAATGATCTCTTTTTTCTCGTGGATCATCTCATTTTTCAGAGCAACGATCTGCTGTTTGCCGATCTGCAGAAAATGTCCCATGGAATGGATCATGATCCCCACATTCTGCTGCCAATTTTCTTCCGGCAGGGGCGGCATTTCCCGTGTAAGATTGCGGATCAGGGAATCGTATGCGCCTTTGTAGTCGAAAGTCCGGTATTTTTCTGCATGTGCCAGAGCCATTTCTGCCTGCTGCTGCCGGAATTGCGGCTCAATCAGCAGCCGGATCAATGCGGCGGCGGCAGCGGCGGTATCGCCCATCGGCACATTCAGGACGCCGCCGTTTTTCTCCCGGTTCAGCTCATGGAACGGCAATTCGTAAGAAACGACCGGCAGACCGGCATTCAAAGCCTCCAGAAATGAACAGGAAAATCCTTCCGATTCCGAAGTGGAAAGGAAACAGGTGCCCTGTGTCAGATATCGGTTCACATCGGCACAGTAACCGGTAAATGTGACAGATTCTCCGATTCCGGCTTCTGCGACCGCATCCTGGAGCGGTTCAAGACATCTCCCGTCTCCCAGTACATACAGATGGGCATCCGGCACGTGTTTGACAACCTTTGTCATGATGGGGACCAGATCCTGTGGTCTCTTTATCGGATCCATTCTACCGCACCAGATAATACTTTTCTGCCTGACCGGCTCGGCCGGTGCGCTGTTCTCCACGGCAAACACAACCGGATTCGGCAGATAAACCGCTTTCACACCGGCAGCCCGGAACAGCTGTTCATCCATCCGGGACAAGGTGATCACTCTGTCTGCCTGAGAAAAGATCCGGAACTGTCTGGAAAAGACATGGGAAGTGGTTCCACCTTTTATGTGGAAAAAGAAGTTGCCATGATTTTGCAGGATCACCGGCAGGCGGCATGCCCATTTCAGGACCAGAAGATCCAACTGCAGGTTCAGGATGGAGACCGTATGCCGGATGACAAAGTCGATTTTCTCCCGCCGGACCACATCCTGTAAAAAAGCTGCCCGTTCTTCCGGGGAGGCATCATCGGAAAGGTGGTGCAATACGACTCCCTCCGGAAAGGGGAATTGTTTTTCACCGGAGTTTGCCTGATGAATACAGCAGACCCGGTATCCCAGCTGCAGGAAATATGCGATTTGCAGCACGGCCACTCTGGAGATCCCGCCATACCCCCATGCTCTGTTGATAACCAGAACAGAGCGGCGTTCCTTTTCTTCGGGTCCGGGCATATTCTGCGCCAGGAAATCGAGCATAAAATCCGGCGTGGTATTCTTCCAGGCATATTTTCCGGCTACCGCCAATGCGGCAGGATCCTGCTCCCGGAAAAGTTTTTTCAGAACTTCATTCCGTTGTTCGGGGAGCTGATCCTGTAAATTCAGCAATTGCTGTGTTAAATCGGCGATCTGTTCACTCATTTCAACTTATTCCGGACCTTTTGCAGCAGGCGTTTGAAAGTGTAGCGGAAGCCGTGTTCGCGGAGACAGCGGATCCCGCTTTTGATCATGGGTTTGAGCCAGGGTTCCCGACCGTACACCTGCTGCTGCAGACCGGCGATCTGTTTCCGGCATTCCAGCAGTTCCCGGCTCAACTGTTCCACCATGATCTCTTCGCGGGTTTTCTTGCGGTACGGTTTTTCCAGTGCCGCGATCAGCCAGTTCCGGGATTTCACCCGCAATTCTTCCAGCCGCCGGTCGACTTCCGTCCAGTCGATTTCCTTTTCCAGCGTGGCGCAGATCGCGTCTGTATCTGCCGGATCGGAGAAGAGGCGGTCTTCCAGCCCGACCAGTTTCAGCAGGCTCTGGAAGCGGATGATGGAGGTATGATTTTTCACGATCGGGAAAATGATCGCAAATGGACGGTGGAAGATCAGGGAGAAACACAGGGCATGGAAGCTGTCGCCGATATAGCAATCGCAATTCCGGATGTACGCCAGCCAGTCCTCGATCTCGATCCCCTGCATGATCAGATGGCTGTAATTTTTCTGTGCCTTTTCATTTTTGTTCGGATTTCCGCACAGATAGAACCCGCGGTCTCCCTGTATGCGTTTCAGGACTTTCAACACATGGGGAGCCAGATGAGTCCGCAGCAGGTAGGAGAAAATATATTTTCCCTGCGGTTTTTCTTTTGCATCTGCAATGGCTTTTTCATAGGTCTGCGGATTGATCATGAATACCGGATCCAGCACCAGAGTCACTTCTTTTTCCGGCAGTTCCTTTTTCACCAGTTCCAGCATATTGACTTCCCGCACGGAAATGGAATCGAACCGGTCCAGATGCATCAATGCCCGTTCGTTGTATGCGGGATCACCGTAAAAGCTGCTACCGCAGCTGGAGGCATAGGAAATTCTCCGTTTCTGCCCGCAGACCCAGTCCATAAAGAAATGAGTACCGACCTGTGAACCGGCGAATTTATAATTCCACACCACGTCGGATCCCACAATAAAGTCATCGCAGAGATCATTTGCCGCGGCATAATCATCCATGGAATGGAACGGCTGCAGCACGTTGCAGTGCTTCCAGATGAACTTCTGAGCGATGGTATCCGGATCATTGAAACGTTCTTCCCACAAACCATTGGGTTTCGGGAGAAATACCGGGTCTTTGCCCAATTCCCGGAGCAGTTCATACAGAGCGTAATAGGTCAGCACGGAGCCGTAGTTGATCCCGTACCAGTAGCCCATGATCCCGATGTCATAATGGTGTTCCAGAGAATCTTTCACCAGTTTGGAATAGGGTTTCAGATCCAGCGCAGAATAAAAATGTTTCCGCCCCGGATGCGCACGGAACGGATGGATCATGGTCTTGTTGATGAACGTAATGTCATCCAGTTTCGTTTTTTCCGCCATCTTGAAGCCGGGCTGCAGTTCACGGAAAAAGGCTTCCGCTCTGGCGTTGTTCAGCGTCACAAAGCTTGTTCCCTTCTTATCATTCCAGTCCGCATGGTTCACCTTGGCAAGTCCCCAGTAATCCCCCGCTGTAATATCCGCCTGACGCGGCACCCGGGCAAACTTGCAGACTGCACAGCTCTTCCGCATGATCATGCAGGGAAGAAATCCGGCATAGTAAAGGTCTTCCGAGGGTTTGATCAGTTTTTCGCCACCATCCTCGAAATAAATGCACATGGGAGTTGTCCAGCCGAACGGCTCTTTATCCCGGAAAGAAATCCGCTTGATCTTCCGGTCGCCGTATTCATCTTTCAGATACTTCTCCAAAGCAGCGGGAGAAGGAGCGCCATGGCAGCAGACTTCCATGGTGATGAGTTTTTCATACTCTTTGTTTCCGAGGCAGGCATAAAGTCCTGCGATCTGGCAGGGCAAACCGGTGTAAAGCACATATCTTCCCTCCTCCAGCGCCTGTTTTGCCTCCCGGTAACTCAAGCGGGAATCCCCCTGCACATATTTGGAACCGCGCAGGGCAGCCAGTTCCTCTTCATTGGCAGCGGCGACCTGAGCGACTTTCCAGTTTTCCTGCCACGCCGCCCCGAAAACCAGCCCGCCTTTTTCCAGAATATTTCTCGCCGCCAGCGTAAAAAATCCGCCGCTGCTGGAGATTTTGCGGATCTCATCATCCGCCATCATGGCATAACAGACAGGCGACGCATTGTTTTTGTAGACCGGCTGCAGTACGGGGCAGCTCTTTTCACAAAGTCCGCAGTTTCTGCAGAGAGCGCGATCGATCACCGGAACCAGAAATCCCTCTTCATCCGGCACCATCTTTATGGCATTAAAAGGACAACTGTTGCGGCAAGCCCCGCAACCGGTACATTGTTCGTTTCTGCTCTTCAATAAATCGATCATTGTATCTCCTGCGTTTCGGGATTCAAATCCAGATATTTGTTCCAGAATTCCATATTCATCAGTTTTTTACTTTGTTTTTTGAAGGTTTTCTTCTTCCGCCAGTAGGTCAGGTGCAGCTGCGCCATGGTCGCCAACAGACGGCACAGACACCACAGCGATTTTAGCACACTGCGTTTTGTGAGGAAGTATTTTCCCGTTGAGGCATCATAATGGTACACCGCCCCGGCACGGAAAAACATGCGCACTTTGCAATTCGCCATGGGCACACAGACTTTTTTGCGGACCCGTTTTGCCGGCAGCAGCAGCCCGTTGAATGTTACAACCCGGTAAAGACGGTGAACAAAACTTTCACTCTCGTTCTGATGCGCCACCGTATAGCCCATACAGCCCCCCAGATCCATGCCGGGTTCCTCCGGGATCGCTTTATACCCCGCCGCCATGATCTCCTGATGAAGCGCCGCACCATCCGTATTCAACAGGAAGTCCACCCCCTTGAGATAGTCCCGGACACCCCGGAGCAGCAGCTCCACATTGAGATAACGGAAATACAAAATCTCCCGCAGCACATGCTGGAACAGGAGGGAAGTTGTCTTGCGCGCCGGGACCCAGTTAAAGTGCAAGCTGTTCACATAAAGCATGTTCCGGTAGATGTAATAATTCAGGAAGGAGGAATATTTGTTTTCAAAAGGTTCGTGCCACACACAGATCCCGTTGAGCAGGATCAGGTTTTTCATGTTGCGCAGCCCGTATTCCAGATCATCGCCCCGGATGAAGATCGGCATAGGCAGATTTTCCGGTGTGATCACACTCATGGGCGTACAGCAGTACCACCAGGCGTTGTACTCGGAATAAATGTCCTCTTCGTTTTCAATACAGCTGGAAAGTTCCCGCAGGTCGATATTGGTCCGGAGACTCTTCAACGCCCCGGCATTCCATTCCGCCCCGGATTCATGCTGCACCGTACTGGAATCCAGCCGGAGCATGGCACCCCCGATAAACGCCTCCGCATATTCCGCTTTGCGACAGCGGAGCATGGTGTAAGTCCGGAAAAGCGCTTCCGGGAAGATCACAATATCATCATCCATCATCAGGGCATGCGTGGCGGCAAACTTTTCTTTGCCTTTCAGGATCTCGATCAGCCCCCGTGTGAACCCACCCGCACCGCCGGTATTTTTGTTCTGCACGATCTGCACATATTCCGAATTGATCTCATCCAGCGGCAAGGTCGAACCGTTGTCCTGAATGTAGCACTTCAGGTGCGCGTGAAGCTCCGACTCCGGATTTTCCAGGATCGCTTTCTTCAGGATCGCCAGATTGCGCAGCACAAATTTTTCCCGCTTGAAGGTGCAGATATTCAAGGCGATCCGGACGTCATTCAGCTCGTTTTCCGGGATCTCCGCTTCGTAACTGCCGCCGTAAAAACAACTGTTCTCCTGCAGGGAATAAAGCTCAAATGCCGTGCTGGTGAACTCAAATGCCCCGGTACAGGGAAACGTAAACTCCCGGACCTCCGGCGCAAAAATCTCCTGCGAGGAGATCACCAGACTGTCCGGCTCCTCAATATCCTCGATCGGATTCTTCCGGGATTTGACCAGCACCACCCGGAACCGCCCCTTCAGAGAGAGCTTCAATTCCGGCTCTGAAATGTTGGTGTACTTCTTCCATTTTGCCCCGGAAAAAGAGTTGAAGTACGTGGAAAAACTGCAGAACGCATTCTGCTGAAAAACCATGCAGTTCTCTTCCCGGTTCATCCAGACCGCATGGGGATTCGTTTGATCCGGCTGGAAAAATAAAGCTTCTGAAATATCGGTTCCGTTTTCGGGTAAAAGTATATTTTGCAGTTTCATCGGTCGGTTTCTTCCTTTCTGATCACACATAGTAGAGAAAATCTCTGTTGAAGCGTTTGTATATCCAGGCACCTGCCGCCAATGCAAGCAGCGCGTAAAACGCAGCCAGAACAAACATCAGCGGATCCGGCACTTTTTCTTCCAGAATGATCTCCCGGTAGAAGGTGATGTAGATATACATCGGATTTGCCAGGAAAAATTTCTGATAAGGCACCGGAATGATCTCAATCGAATAAAAAATTGCCGACATATACATCAGCAGCCGGCTGAAAATATCGTAAAGATACTGAATGTCCCGGAAAAATACGAAAAGGGCGGAAAGAATAAACCCGATCCCCAGATTGAACAGGATCAGGCAGCCCGCCGGATAGATCAGCAGCAGATAGCGCCAGGAGAATGTGAGATCATCCAGCAGACAGAACCCGAAGAAGATCAGCATGGTCAAACCGAAGTTGATCAGCGAAGCCACATTGCTGGAAAGCAGAAAAATATACTTCGGCACATTGAGCTTTTTGAAAATCGCGGCATTGGAAACCAGTGAGTTCATGCCGGAATGTGTCGCCTGTTGAAAATAAGCGTAAAGCAGCGTTCCGCAGAACAGATAAATCGTGTAGTGGGGAATGCTTCTGCCGAAAAATGTACTGAAAACGATCTTCAGGATCAGAAGTGTGATCAGCGGATTCAAAATACTCCAGACCATCCCCAGGATCGTCCGTTTATACTTGCGGCGGAAATCCCGCTTCACAAGTTCTTCAAATAAAAATTTATGCTGGTAAAACAGTTTAAGCATTCGTGTGCTCCTGCATAGTCTCAAGATTCACATACTCCACCGCCGGATTGAAAAAATAACCGCGGAAACTTGCACTGCAAAGCGTCCACAACCGTTTCAGACGGTGATCTTTGGCTTTGAATACGACCTTCCAGAAGTGATACATACACCTGCAGTTGTAATAAAACCAGCCGGAAAAACCTTCCCGCCGGTAAAGATAATTCTCATTCCGGTACGCAAAACGGTAACGGGCAAGACGGTCCGCCGTATCCGTGGAAAGATCCGAACCGGTATTCTGCGCCATGGCATGGACCACTTTGCTGCGTCCGGCAAGAAAACAGGGTAACGCCATACGGACAGCAAGCCGCCGGGTGTACTCAATGTCATCCCCCCAGATGAAAAATTCTTTCAGCGGCAAACCGGCTTTCAGAATGATCTCCCGTCTCAGAAACAGAGAAACAAAAGTCGCCTGCTCCACCCGGATCATACCATGACAGAGCAGTTCCTGGTGGGTGTAATAATCCTTCCGGATCTTCTGGCGGTTCATGCGGCACTCTTTGCCATCGGTCCACAACACACTGGAACACAGAAAACCGTGGTCGCCTTTCAGGATCTGATCAGCCGCCAGCAGTTCTGCCAGCGCTTCCGGCTCCGGCAGACAGTCATCATCCATCAGCCACACGAATGAATATCCTTCTTCCACAGCCCAGCGCATACCGGCATTGAACCCGCCGGCACCGCCGGAGTTTTTCTCCAGACGCCGGTAACGGATCGCGGGATCGTTCAGCGACGCAACAAAAGAGGCGGTATGATCCGTACTGCAGTTGTCCACGATCAGAATATCGCAGGCAGCAGTCTGCCGGAGCAATGCCCGAATGCACTGCTCCAGCATGGCACAACGGTTGTAGGTTACGATGACTGCAGCCGTTGACTTCATCTTGCAGTCTCCTCACCTGTCTGAATGCCAATCATTACCATATAACTTTTCTTGCTTTTCTGTGTATTGAAACCTGTCTGAAAATACTCTTACACATACTATACTATCATAAAAAGCAAATGCAAGAAAAAAATCAAAAAAAGAAAGAAGATCATGACCCCGCATCCCTCTCAAATATTCTGCAACCATCGTTCCTGCCTTCTCCAATGATTTCTGAGAGCAAACTCTTTGACACAGATTGGATATTGGGGAAAAAGTCCGTTCCTGTCTGTTTTGTAAATCCGGATGTATGCTGCAACCCATTGATGTCTGTTTGAAATAGAATAATTACTATTGAAATATTTTTCATTGCAAGCAATATTGACAGAAAGCTGATTATGCACTTTGCATTCTGTTTTTTATCAATTTATATGCCTGCGGAATAACCGTTTGCAGTCGTAAAACTTGAAGATTCCGGAAACTCCCCAGTAAAGTGTATTGAATAAACTGCGCAGGATCCCCAATTTCAAATGCTTTCTGTAAAATTGATACTGGATTCGGATCAGTTTTGCTTTTCTACCTGTTGTGGAGGCAGTAAAAATACGATAACTCGCCAATACTTCCGGATTCCCATAGGCAACTCCGGTTTTTTGAATGATATCGATCCAGTATGCATAGTCGTCCCGCATACTTTTTAATTCTTCATGCAGATAGACTTTTCCGTATTTTGAAGTGTCATAAATGCCTGTCATACACTGGATGTGATTTTTGATCAGCATTTGTTTGTAGGTGATTTGTTTCCGGCAGATGAAGGGTTTCAGAATCTCTTCACCCCGTTCATTAATCCGTTTGAATGAAGAGAAAACGAGCAGTGACTTCTTTTCTTCCATGAACTTCAATTGTTTTTCAAGAAATTCCGGTTCCCAAAGATCATCCGCATCCAGGAGAACAATATATCTGCCATTTGCTTGGCGTATGCCCGCATTACGTGCAGCAGCAGATCCGGCATTTTTCTGACGGATGGGAATGATCCGGCTGTCTTTTTGAGCATATTCCTTCAGGATTTCAGGAGTTCTGTCCACAGAGCCGTCATCAATGACCAGCATTTCCCAATGGGGATAAGTCTGATTCAAAACAGATTCCAACGTCTCAATTATAAAATTCTCTGCATTGTATGCAGGGGTTATAATTGAGACAAGTTTATCCATTTTTTTTCTGTCCTTCCAGGTGCTGTTTTTTGAAACAATTCTATTGGCTTCGTCGGGGCATATCAGTTGAACGACATGCACTCTTTCTCAAGCCAAATATAACACGCTTTTTCTGTTTTGCAAGTTTTCTGTATTTATCACACAAAAAATATCGTTTTTTTGTCTGCCGGGTAATATATTCCTTTCCCGGACAGCAATCCGCCTTTGCGACAAGGAATATTTTTCTGCTCAAGCGTTGTCATTCTTACCATGTTGCGGCAAAATATTCAGCGCAGATCTTGGTGAACTTGTTGGGGAAATCAACAGCAAAAGAGCGAACACCGAGATCCAGAACTGCAGTAAGATCATTTTTTTCAAACTGCCATGGCAGTGTCTGAAGCAGCACCCCGGCATTCCGGGTCACGAGCAGAGCTTTCCGGATATAATCCGGCGTCAGTTGATAACGCCAGGACTTTCCATCCCAATCCTTCAATTGATTCAGATGCAGCTGCACTTCCGTAATCCCTTCAAAGTTTTCCTGTTCCAATGTCTGGAACTGATCCATAATCGCCTGTGCGGAACCTCCCAGCCAGTTTTTGGTACGGATTTCCGGGATCAGACTTTTCATTTTCCGGAGCAGGGTGCGGTCATTGCTGGCAAATGTGATCTGTTTGCCAACATCATACTGCTTGATCAAATCTGCCAGCAGTTCCAGTTGTACCCGTTTGTAGTCAATGATCATATTCCGGTCGGGAAATTCTTTCAGACGAGAAAACAGTTCTGCCATTGTAGGAACTTGCTGACCGGGATATTCGTCCCACCCGACATCACATGCTTTGATTTGGTCATAAGTTAACTCATTGACCGGCTTCCCCTTGATATCTTCCGGCAGATTGCGTCCGATCCGATCAAGCGTTGGGTCATGGATGGAGATGATCACACCATCGGCAGTCATATTCACATCTGCTTCGGGGCGACCGCCCAACAGCCAGCCGTATTCAAACGAAAGCCGGCAGCTTTCCGGCATTTCAAAACCGCCACCGCCGCCGCGATGGGCTTCCCAGAGAATAATTCCGTCTTTCATCAGTCATGCCTCGCTCCGCCTTCGGCAGTTTCTTCGTTCAGTGTCAGTTCAGAGTCATCCCGCTTCAGTTGAAATTTACCTTTGATTTTTTCCTGAATTTCGGAACGCTGTTCTTCGGATTCATACTGCAGCTGACGCCAGTTCCAGTGGAAACCGTCATCTGTCCACCGGGGGACAATATGCAGATGTGCGTGCATGACCACCTGTCCGGCGACAGTCCCATCGGAAAGATGCAGATTAAAGCCGTCCGCATCCAGACCGCGCCGCATGGCAACACCGATCCGGGAGCCGACAAGGAACATTCTGCCGGCTGTGTTTTCGGGAATCGTGGCAACGCTGGTGTGGTGTTCTTTCGGAATGACAAGCACATGACCGAAGTTGATCGGGGCGATGTCCATAAAAGCCAGAACCAGCTCGTCCTCATAGATCTTCAGACTGGGGATCTCTCCGGCAATGATTTTGCAGAAAATACAGTTTTGCATATTCGTGTCCTTTCCTTCAGTTATTCAAGATTGTAAAGATTCAGTTTCCGGTGTAATGTCCTGCGGCTGATTCCAAGTTTTTCTGCTGCTTTGCTGCGGTTGCCCTCACATTCATTCAGTGCCCGTTCAATCAACAGTTTCTCATTGCGCTCCAGATCGCAGCCTGCCGAGGGGGCAAGCAATGTTTTTGTAATTCCCGGCGATACATTTTCCCGGATATTGGCTGGAACATTATCAATGGTCAGTTCCTGACTGCGGCAGAGGACGACCATCCGTTCCACACAGTTGCGCAGTTCCCGGATGTTGCCCGGCCAGTTATATGCAGTAAGGGCCGCCATGGCTGATTCATCGATCACCATTTCAGATTTTCCATTTTCAGTCGCAAACTGATCCATATAGTGATGCACCAGCAGAGGAATATCATCTCGTCTTTCCCGCAAGGGTGGCAGAAGTACAGTAACGACATTCAAACGATAAAACAGGTCTTCCCGGAATGTGCCTTCTGCAACCATTTTTTCCAAATCTTTATTGGTTGCAGCAACAATGCGGACATCTGCCTGAATGGTTTCCGTGCCCCCCAGCCGTTCAAAACTCCGGGTTTCCAGAACACGCAACAGTTTTACCTGAACAGATAGCGGGATTTCACCAATTTCATCCAGGAACAGAGTTCCTCCGGCAGCCAGTTCAAACCGTCCTTTACGGTCTTCCACAGCACCGGTGACGGCGCCTTTTTCATGCCCGAAAAGTTCACTTTCCAGCAAGGTTTCCGGAAGGGCAGCACAATGGACCGGCATGAATTTTCCTTTGCGGCCGCTTAGCTGATGAAGGGACTGGGCGATCAGTTCCTTGCCGGTTCCGCTTTCTCCCTCGATCAGAACGGTGGCTTTTGTCGGAGCAACCTGCCGGACCGTATCAATGACCCGGGAAATCCCTTCGGATGCGCCTACAATAGAGGTTACACCGAATTTATCATCCAGCCGTTTTTTCAGTTCGATGTTCTCTTCTTTGATCTGTTTTGTCTCGAGTGCTTTCTTCATGACCAGTTCCAACCGGTCAAAATTCACCGGCTTGGTTACAAAATCGAAAGCACCTTGACGCATTGCATCCACTGCGGTTTCGATCGAACCATAGGCCGTAAACATGATACAGGGCGGGGGATTCTCTTGTTCCTGTGCTTTTTTCAAAATTTGAAAGCCATCGGCGCGGGGCATACGGATGTCAGTCAACACAAGGTCGTAGTGATTCCGTTCCAGCAGATTCAAGCCGGCTTCGCCATCTTCTGCCAGTGTAACATTGTAATCCAGACGCATGAACTTTGCAAGAACTTCTCTGGTCCCCCGTTCATCATCCACCAATAGAACAGCAGGCTTGCTGTTTTTCTTTCCGGACATCATCGTTGAACCTCCTCCGGTGCCGGCAGGACCTTGATCTTACGATCCCGACGGGGTAAACTGATCGTGAATGTTGCTCCGATGTGATCCTGTCCCCCGCCATCAACCGACAGGGAGCCACCATGTTCGCGGACAATTCGTTCTACGATCATCGGTCCCAGACCGGTTCCGGTCTGCTTTGTTGTGAAATATGCTTCAAAAATACGTGAAAGATCTTCCTTACTTATCCCATTGCCGGAATCGGTTACAGAAAGGGAGACAAAGTCTTCGTTGGCAGAACACCGGATCCCGAGCAAGCCGCCATCCTGCATGGATTGCAGGGCGTTCCGTACCAGATTGAAAAATGCCTGCTTCAATTGTCCGGCATCTCCATCCACCAATGGAATATCTTCTGCCCAGAGAAACTCCACCTTTACTTCCCGGGCTGTAATTTCATGACGCATAAAGTTCAATGATTCCAGTACCAGATTTTTCAGATCAAGTGCCTGAAGCTCCGGTTTGCCCGGACGGAGCGCATGGAGAAATTGAGTTATAATGCTGTCCAGCCGTTCGACTTCTTTACGGGATTCCGCCAATTCTTCTGCTGCACTTTCCCGGTCAATATCATCCCGGTCCATCAGACGCTGAAGATACTGCAGATGCAGATACAGACTGTTCAATGGATTTCCAATTTCATGGGCAACTCCGGCGGCAAGCATAGAGATCAACCTGCTGCGTTCGCTTTCAGCACTGCTGGACATTTTATCCATTGCAGAAGTGATATCGTTCAAGATCACGGCATACTGGTCTTTTGTTTCACCGAGGGGAAGGGCATACACCTGAACGATTCTCCGTTCCGGATAATACAATTCCAGTTCCTGACGCAACATGGCAGAACCGTTGTTCCTTGAGGAACCCAGTGGCAGGATCGCATCCCAGTTCGCCCCTTTTATGATCTTGTCTATCGGCAGGTGAGTCAGATCGTCCGGCAGTCCCAACATGGATTTTGCTGCGCTGTTGTGATAGAGAATTCTGCGGCTGTCATCCACAACGATAATTGCTTCATGTATGGTATTGAATACGGTTTCCAGAAAGCCCTGTTCACGGGCAAGATGCTGGATTACTGAGTGCATACTGCCGCGATCCAGTGTTTTCAATTTCGGAATGATCCGTTGAATGCGATTCCCTGACGGCATAAACTCTCCTGATTTTAGGTGTGACTTTCTTACACACTATACCATACTTCCGGATCGGAGATTTGTCAAGAGACTGCGACTCAAAATTGTGACTTTTTGTCACTCTATTTCATCCCATGGAAGAAACATTCCGCCGATACGCCAGCGTCCGCCGTTTTCAATGTAGCGGGTAACCGCTTTCTGCAGACTTGTTTTGCGCGGTGCCTTGAGCAGTTCAAAAGCTCCTTCATGCAGAAAGATAAACCAGAGCCCATCTGTTTTTGTGCAAGTGCGGGGGAGCGGGTGTACCCGTTTCAGCAGACGGACCAGATTGGAATCCGGAGGCAGGATTTCCGGCAGGTTCGGGTTGAAGATCCAGGAGGAGCAGACGATTGCAACCGGCATATTGTCCGATCCGGAATGTTCCGTAAAAAACTGCTTTGCGAGGCGGAAAGACCGTTCTGATTCTTCGCTTGTCATACCACCGCCGGAGGGAATATGCATATCCAGAACCGGCATACCGTGACCGAGGATCAGATCATATTCTGCCTTGTTGATGGTTTTCGTTTCCCGGTTTGTTCTGCCGTCCGGGGAGACAGGGTTGCCGGTAGCGGTATATTCATCTTCGGTATAGACGGATTGAAAAGTGCAGTCCGGGATCCCCGGAGTATTTTCCAGAGCGAACCCGCTGCAGTCAAATTGAAATTCCGGGTTGGCGAAGATCACCAGCTCTTTTGTCTTTTTGTGACGGAATACATGGCTGTGGAAAGGGTAGCTGATCTTGCGGAACTCAAATCTGCCCAGACGCACCATGAAACATTCCGGCAGTTGATAAACATAAAGCCAGTTGAACTGCTGTGGGTAAATGCCCGGCTTTCCGGTACCGGCGATATGGTTGTTGCAAAAGGCATTCAGTTGGGAACAGGTGTCGCGCGTGATCTGTTCACTGATGTTGAGTTTTGAGTGAGTTTTTTCAGGATCGGTACAAGTCCGAGCGCTGCGGCAAGACACATCAGGTGTGCGTTATCTCCATATTTCTTTTGCAGAGGCTGGTGGGTCCAGGGCTTTGCCCAGCCGGAATCGGTCAGGTAGACGCAGCGGTAGATCGTTTTTATGAGTAACACTGCCGCCGGATCCTGCAGGGCAAGGCGGACCGCCTCTTTCAGTTCGGAGACCACCGGTTCCGGAATGGAACAGAATCGGGCATATTCTGCTATTGTTTCTTCGGTCAGTTCAAGATCAGTTTCCTGTTCCTGAAATTCCTGATGCAGGATCTCCGGCGGGAATTGTGCCGACATTGCTGAGGAGTTCAGTTGCTCCAGTGCGTCTGCAAGAGTCATAAGATTGTCTCCTTACATCAGATCGGTGGAAAATGCGTATGCCACAACTTTTGCATCGACCACATCACCGTTCTTTTTGGCATTTTCCAAAAATGTATTTAATTGATCAGGTGCTACAAGAAAGGTTTCAATGGATTCTGCTTCATCAAAGTCGGTTTGGATTTCTCCCTGAATGGCAGGATCGATTTCAACCCGGGCAAAGATCAAAAATTCGTCAGTCAGACCCGGTGAGGAATACGCACGGTCCGTAAGTTTTTTCAACTCGCCTTTGTAGCCGGTTTCCTCCCGCAGTTCCCGCAAAGCGGCTTCGCCCGGTTCTTCGCCGTCATCGATCAGTCCGGCGGGGAACTCAATAGCAAAACGGTCCAGTGGCGGGCGATACTGACGGATCAGTACGATCTCGCCGGTATCTTTCATCGTCGCAAGAATCCCGACGGCGCCCCGGCTGTTTTTTCGATTGACCGTTTCCCAAGTCCGGGTGACTCCGTCATGACCTTCGTAATATATGCGGGCAAGGGTGAGCCAGTCGCCGCTGCCAATAAGCTGTTTTTTGATCCGTTTCATTCTTCCTTCATCCTGTCTTAAAAAAAATTACAGTTCCGACTTGAAATTTTTAAAATCTGTGATACAATATAGCATGGTTTGGTTAAAATCCGAAATAAAATCATGAAAAAATCGAACTTTTTCTGAAAAATTCGCCAGACCGGATGCGAAAAATACTGTTAATCCCAATTTTTCACATGTCTTTTTCAATTGTGATGTTGTCTTTGTATTGACAGCTGAATAATTTTTCGGAGTGATGTATTTTGAGAGTCATTGCGCTTACAGGCGGGATCGGCTGCGGAAAATCAACTGCTTCGGCTTTTTTCCAGGCAATGGGAATTCCATGCATTGATGCAGACAAACTCTGCCACGAACTTTATAATTCCGGCAATCCGGATCTGTTGAGGAAGATCACGGAGCGTTGGGGCAACGGTGTCTTGACAGATGGCAGGCTTGACCGGGCAGCTTTAGCGGATATCGTTTTCCAGAGTAAAAGTGAATTGGATGCCCTCAATGCCATGATCAAGCCCTTTGCGGAGCAGGAAGTGCGTCACCGTTTGGAACAGTTCCGGAATGACGGCGAAAAAGCTGTCCTGCTGGATGTTCCCCTCCTGTATGAGGCAGGTTGGGATGAATTGGCAGACGTTGTGATTGCTGTCTGGACGCCCCCTGCGATCCGGGATGAACGGCTGCAGCAGAGTCGGGGATGGAATCTCGCGGAGATCCGCCGCCGGCAGCAGTTCCAGATGGATGATCATGAAAAACTGGAGCGTGCCGATTACGGGATCATCAACGGTGGTACACAGGCAGAACTGGAAGAACAATGCCGTTCTGTGTGGGAGCGGATCAGCTCCCGTTTGAATATCAGGTAAGTAACATTTTTTGAGATAGTAAGATGAAATGAGGTATCAGTATGGACAAAGAACCGATCAACACAAATCCGCAGGAAACTGAACCGGTCCCGCAGCCGCCGAAAAGACGCGGCAGACCACCGAAAAATCCCGATGCGATCGCAAAACGGGCAAAAGAAGATGCCGAGGCTGCTGCCGCACAGATATCTGCCGCTCCGGTTGCTGAACCGTCCGTACCCGCACCTGCCGCTCCGGCTCCGGCAGCAGAACAGACGCCCGCACCTGCCGCAGAAGAACCGGCAGCAGGGATCAAAGAAGTCCGTACCGTGAGTCTGAACAGCCGGTATAAATCAGCTTCTGCCCCGGCAGAAGAAACTCCGGTTGAGCAACCGGATATCCGTCCGGACAAAATCGTGATCGCAAGTGATGCCCCTGCTTCTTCCGGACCCTCCGCCGGATTGCCGGTGATCGAAGGTGAGAAGGACAATTATACGCCGCCGCCGGAACCGGTCCAGGCAATTGTTGCGCCGCCCCCGGTCATGACGGAGGAAGAACGGGAGATCGCCGAACTCCGTGCCTACAATGCGCCGGATTATGTTGAACAGCAGCAGATCGCCCGTCTTCAGCAACAGCGTCTTCAGCGCCAGCAACAGCAGCAGAACCGTAACAACAACGGCAATCAGCGCTGGAACAACAATGGCAATAATGGGAATAACGGAAACCGTAACAATAATAACGGAAACCGCAACAATAACAACGGAAACCGTAACAACAACGGGAACCGCAACAATAACAACGGAAACCGTAACAACAACGGGAACCGCAACAACTACAATAACTACAACCAGGGTTCTTACGAAGACCAGATCTACGCCGGGCTCCGCCGCAGTCAGCGCATGGAGCAGCAGGGCGGGCTCAATGGTGAACCTGCCATGCCCCAGCCGGATCTGCCCAAGCTCAACATTGCCGAACTGCAGGCAAAGTCCATGGAAGAACTCATGCAGCTTGCACTGGAGCTTGGCGTGGAAGGCGTCGGTGCTCTGGAGAAGCCGAAACTGGTCTTTGAGATCCTCCGTGCCAACGCAGAAATGCACGGGATCATGTACGGCAGCGGTTTCCTGGAAGTCCTGCCGGATGGATACGGTTTCCTGCGCAGTCCCGCATACAGCTATATGCCTTCTTCGGAAGATATTTATCTCTCTCCCCAGCAGATCCGTCAGTTGGCGTTGAAGACCGGCGACTTTGTGGCAGGGCAGATCCGTCCGCCCCGTGAAAAGGAACGCTTCTTTGCCATGCTCAAAGTGGAATCTATCAACCACGAATCCGTGGAAAAGAAGAAGAACATCATCCCGTTCAACAACCTGACTCCGGATTTCCCCACACGCCGTCTGATTCTGGAAACCAGCCCCGATGAATTATCCACCAGAGTCATCGACCTGGTGACGCCGATCGGGATGGGGCAGCGCGGTCTGATCGTGGCTCCGCCCCGTACCGGGAAAACGGTACTCATGCAGAAGGTGGCGAACTCCATCATCAAGAACAATCCGGATGTAACATTGATCATTCTGTTGATTGACGAACGCCCGGAAGAAGTGACCGATATGAAGCGCTGTGTCAGTTCCAATGCGGAAGTCGTCAGTTCCACCTTCGATGAACCGCCCGAACGCCATGTGCAGATCGCAGAAATGGTCATTGAAAAGGCGAAGCGTCTGGTGGAATACAAGAAGGATGTGGTGATCCTGCTGGACTCCATTACCCGTCTTGCCCGTGCCTACAATACGTTACAGCCTCACAGCGGCAAGATCCTCTCCGGTGGTGTGGATGCCAATGCTCTCCACAAACCGAAACGGTTCTTCGGTGCTGCCAGAAACATTCAGGGACACGGCAGTCTGACTATCATTGCCACCGCCCTCATTGATACCGGCAGCAAGATGGATGAAGTGATCTTTGAAGAGTTCAAAGGAACCGGTAATATGGAATTGCATCTTGACCGCCGTCTGGTGGATAAGCGGGTCTATCCTGCCATCAACATTGAGGCGTCCGGCACCCGTAAGGAAGAATTGCTGCTTGATCCGGGCGAACTCCAGAAGATGTGGATCCTGCGCAAAGCGATGAACGGCGTCCCGCCGGTGGAAGCCATGGAGCTGATCATTGCCAAGCTGAAAAAGATCAGCACCAATGCCGAGTTCCTTTGGACTTTACAGGTGTAACGCAACCGGAACAACAGACCGTGATTCATGGTTTGAAAGCGGGACAGGGATAGCGCTCTGTCCCGCTTTTTCTGTCTTTTGGGGGATTTTTATTTGACGCTCCGTTCCTTAATGTCGCCGGGGAAAAGTTCCCCGGTGATCAGAACGGGTCTGTTTTTGACGGGCGACCAATCGCATGATGGGGGTAAGGGGGGGAGCCGTCAAAAACAG
>JAGAPM010000315.1 GCA_017623265.1 Lentisphaeria bacterium
ATCCTCCGGTACCAGGTCCACCACCACAGGATCGTGATCATCTTCCGTGGCGCTCAAATATCCCTGGGGCTTGTTCAGCATGAGATAGATAAATTTCCGGTAGCGGATCGTTTCGCCATTGACGCTGACGGAATCCGCCGTCTCATCCACCTTCATATCCGGGGCTTTGGCAGGGGTGCCATTGACAGCGACGGCTCCGCGTTTGACCAGTCCGCGCACATCTTTTCGGCTGTACGAGCTGGCTTCGGAGAGAAATTTATCCAGTCTCATCATTCGGCAAGTTTCCGTTTGTTTTTGAAGACCCAGTGTTCACAGAACACGATCAGGGAGAAGACGACCAGCGAGACCGGGATCAGTACCACGGCAGCACAGGGTGACTTGTAATAATCGCCCACCACCCCGAAGATCCAGGTAAAGAATCCGCAGCCGGGGATGCCCCATGCAGAGAAGTAGATGTAAAGCAACGTGGAATCCAGTTCCGGCATATTGTTGACGCCGTGTACCTGCAGTGTGGGCCAGTAGGGAGCGATCCCGATCCCGCAAAGGAACAGCAGCACGAACACGGTCACATACATGAGGGCGGTATTGGGGAACAGATCCGGCTTGAGGAAGACCAGCGCCAGAGACAGAGGGACCGTACCGAGCCCGCAGGCGAGCAGGATCTTCGGGAGCGCATTTTTGCTGGCAAAGTAGCCGAACACCGTTCTGCCGAGGAACATCCCCGCCGCAATGGCACCGGTACCGAGACCGGCAACAAATGTGGTGGCGGCAAAATTCAGTTCCATATATGCCGCTGCCCAGAACGTAAGGCAGAATTCGGAACCGGCGCCCATGAACATTCCGGCGCAGTACACCCAGTAACGGGGAGTCTTGTGGATTTTGACCGTCTGCTGCCAGACTTCTTTCAGGTTCACTTTTTCTTTCCGTTCGGGATATTCTTTGCCCGGTGTCTCTTTCCAGCAGACCAGCAGCGACGCCAGCAGGGCAAGAACACCGCATCCGCCGAGAACGATCCGCCAGTCAAAGCCGAGGGTGATCAGCCCGCCGGCAAGCAGCACGCAGACCAGGATCCCTACCGACCAGAAGGAGTGGGCAATATTCACATAGCGTTCCGGCTGATCCGGGTGCAGGTTCTGAACGAACGGAGTTGCCACGCCCTCGCAGATCCCTTCCCCCAAACCGGCGATCGCCAGCAGAGGCAGCAGCAGCCAGTAGACCGGAGAGAGCGCACAGCTCAGCACGCCGATCCCCATAAACAGCATCCCGGTGCCGAGGGTCAGACGGTTGCCGAAACGTCCGGCAATGGGACCGCAGAGGAGCAGGGTCACGATCATGGCAATACTGCGTACCAGATGGAGCGCACCGCCCTGCGCCATACCGCCATCCGCCAGCGGGAAATCCAGATCTTTCGCCATGGAAACGATCACAATGGGAATGGCAAGGGAGCAGAGTGCATAGCCGGTAAAGGATGCGTATGCGGCAAAATCGTATCGACCGAGAGTAAGATTGGAAATTTTCATAACGGGAGATCTTTCTTGACAGGTTCTGAAGTATCCTTTAATATACTGCAAAATCAGCATTTTTTCAAGCTCCGGTACTTGAAAGATGCCGTCTTGCGTGATAAATTGCTCCATTATGCGAAAATCCGATCTGAAAAACACATTGCTTGCGATCTACGAGAGACTCCACGCCCGCTACGGGGAACTGGAGTGCTGTCTCGACCATTCCACGCCGTTTCAGCTGCTGGCGGCAACGATCCTTTCTGCGCAATGCACGGATAAAAAAGTCAACAGCATCACGCCCGCCTTATTTGAAAAATATCCCACTCCGGAAGCGATGGCGGCTGCGGATCAGAAGGAGCTGGAGGAAATGATCCATCCCTGCGGATTTTATCACGCCAAGGCGACCAATCTCATCGGCATGGCACTGGGGATCGTGGACCGTTTCGGCGGAGAAGTACCGCAGCAGATGGAAGATCTGATCACCCTCCCCGGTGTGGGCAGAAAAACCGCAAACGTGGTGCTGGGCGATGCCTTCGAGGTGCCGGGTCTGCCGGTGGATACCCATGTGATCCGGCTCACCAACCTGATCGGGCTGGTGAAAACGGAAGATGCCGTGGAGATCGAACGGATCCTCTGCGGCGCCCTGCCCCCGGAATACTGGAGCCAGTTCTCCCACCAGCTGATCATCCACGGACGGACACGCTGTCCCGCACGGCGTCCGGACTGCGCCAACTGTGAGATCCGGGATCTGTGCAGAAATTTTAACCGGAAGACAAAAAAATGAGCGAAGAAAAGAAAGAAAAACACGGTTTCAAATACTGGTTCCGTCAGATCAAAAAGTTTCCCTCCTGGATCTTTTTCCTGCCTGCCAAAATACTGGATCTGCTCTCGGTCATCTTGCGCCACGAGATCATCGACCCCTACAGACTTCTGGACAAATACGATAAGCCGGACGGACATCAGGTCATTGGGGTCGTCTGGCACAACCGGCTGCTGTTTTATCCCTCCATGTGCCCGCGGAAAGCGCGGCGGAGAACGGTTGCGGTGATCAGTGCCTCCCGTGACGGACAGTACATTGCGGATCTTGTGGCGCAGTTCGGGATCAAAAGTGTGCGCGGCAGCTCCTCCCGCAATGCAGTAAAAGTGCTGTATGACGCATTCAAGTCGCTGAAAGGCGGCAGTTTTGTTGCCATGACGCCGGATGGTCCCCGGGGCCCGAAGTACCAGATGCACAAAGGAGCGATCCAGCTTGCCTCAAAAATGGGGATCCCCATTGTGCCGATGGCGGTCAATTATTCTTCCTACTGGGAACTGAAAAGCTGGGATGGTTTCCAGATCCCGAAACCCTGGTCAAAAATCACACTGGTGGTAGGCGATGAAATCATGGTCCCCGCCGACTTGACGCCCGAAGAATTTGAAGCGTACCGGCTGAAAGTGGAAAACGCCCTCAACGCCATTACAGTGGATAAAAAGTAAATTGAACCTGCTTTATTTTTTTCGGGCTTTACATTGCGGGAATCCAATCCATCCCAGCCACATTTTTGTCCATTTGGAGTCAGGATAATCCGTGTATAGGCTATTCAGTATGCTATATGCCTGTTTTTTGCTTTCGTCAGTACCTTGTTTATTCAGATACAACGCAGCAAAAAACATTGCCTCTGCACGAACAGCCGGTTCATTTTTATACTTTTCAACAACCACAAGAAAATGATAGATCGCCCTGGTATAATCCGGTTGATAATTCTTTCCCATCTGTTTTGCCTGCCGGCTTTTTTCTTCCTCAATCCTAACATAAACATAACCGGCAAGAACCCGGGCTTTAGGAATTACTTTACTGTCCGGGAACTCCGAAAAAAAATGATCCAATTTCAACAGAGCATCGCTCCATTTCCGGTTTCTGCAGGCAATATTTATTTGTGCAACAGCAGTTTTTTCCCGGTCATCCGGTCTTTTCTCAAGTGCAAAACACACACCAAAAAAGAAAAAAAAGATGCAAATAAAAAAGCGACCGCTACGCACAAATCCTTTAACAGAAGCCATAGAGATAAGTATCCTTATCTTGCGTTGAACACGCCGGCGTAGAGACCGGCGGGCTGGACTTTCCCGTTGGATTCCGGGATCAGCATTTCGCCGGATTCGATCTGTTTTTCCGCTTCCGGGAAAACATCTGCCAGACAACGCCCCAGACTGGAGGCGGAGAATCCCTGTGAGTGACAGCTCAGCAGAATGAAGTACGGCTTGGAAAGATCCAGGATCTTTTTGCAGTTGTGCAGGATATCCGCCAGACCATCCTCAATCTTCCAGACCTGCCCCTGTGCGCCCCGCCCGAAACTGGGGGGATCCAGCACAATCCCGTTGTATTTGCTGTTGCGGCGCTGTTCGCGGGAGACAAATTTCATGGCATCATCGCAGATCCACCGGATATGATTGGCGGTTTCCGGATTGATCGCCTGATTTTTCTTCGCCCAGTCAATGATCCCTTTGGATGCATCCAGATGAGTCACATCCGCCCCCGCCTGTGCCATAGCAAGGGTGGCACCGCCGGAATAGGCAAAAAGATTGAGGGTGCGGGCATTTTCCATAGCGGAAACACATTTCCGCAGCCGCGCCCAGTTGCCCGCCTGTTCTGCAAAAAATCCCAGATGCCCGAAGTTGGTGGGCTTGACTGTGAGATTGACTCCGCCCCAACGGACGATCCACTCGCCGCCGGTGTGATCCGGAGCCTTGCCCCGCTTCCAATCCCACACGCCCCCGCCGGAACTTTCCCGGGAGAAAACGGCGTCCGCCTTCGCCCATTCCTTTTCGGGCATGGAGGGTTTCCAGAAGGCGTTGAGAGCGGGACGGATGATCCGGTAGGGACCGACCTGTTCCAGTTTCCGGCAGTTACCGGAATCCAATTGCTGATATGCGGGGTATTCTTTCATCTCAAATTTTTTGCGGTAAAATGGTTACGATTTACGGTAAATGACTTCGCCCCGCACCACAGTGGCACGGACCTGATTGGTCTTGAGGTCGAAAAAGGCGATATCCGCCCGTCTGCCGGGGAGCAGTTCGCCCCGGTTGGTCAGCCCCAGGTTTGCGGCAGGGTTGACCGTGAAGCAGGAGGCGGCGAGGGAAGGTTTCATTCCTGCGTAGGAGATCAGGTGTTTCCAGGAATTTTCCAGTGTCATGGTAGAGCCGGTAATGATGCCGTCCGATGTTGTGACAACATCCTTGTTCTCCGTTGCGGCATAAGCCTCCAGCGATGCCACACCGTTACTGATGCCGATGATCTTATCCTGCGGCTTGCAGCGGGTGGTCAGGTCTACAAAACGGGGGTGGATGTGAAGACCGTCGCTGATCATCTCAATCGCCACACGGTCGTCACAGAGCGCCACACTGGTGAGACTGGAGTCCCGGTGGTAGAGTTGGGGCATGCCGTTGAAAATGTAGGTGCAGCGGTGAGCGCCGGCATCAATACAGCGGTATGTCTGTTCTTCCGTAGCGAGACTGTGCCCCATGGATGGGATCACATGGTGTTCCAGCATGAGTTCAACCAGTTTATCGGCATTTTTCAGTTCGGGTGCAAACGTCATGATCCGGATCTTGCCTTTTCCGGCTTCCATGATCTCCCGGGCGAAACCGAGATCGATCGTTTCCTGAATCGCTTCGGCATCCTGCGAACCCCGTTTTTCCATGTTCAGGAAGGGACCTTCCACATGGATCCCGGCGATGTCCGCCCCTTCCACGCCGCGGTCGATCATCTCTGCGAGGAGAGACGCCACCCGAACCATCTCATTCGCCGGACGGGACACCATGGTAGGGCAGAAAGTGGTCACGCCGTGGCGGACGAGAGCGAGGCTCATTTTTGCCAGAGTTTCTTCTGCGGGATCAGGATTGGAGGAATCGAAGGTGCTGATCCCGTGAATATGACTGTCGATAAAGCCGGGAACTGCATAACAATCGGTGAAATCGTGGATTTCAAGACCTTCTTCCAAAAGGGAGAATGCAGTTGCGCCGCCGGTACCAATGATCCGGTCCCGTTCGCAGAGGATACCGCATGCGGGGATCCGTTCCAGCGGGGTCAGTGCGTAATCGGTCAAAAACAGTTTGCGGCTTTTTGCCATAAGTCTCTCCTTGAGTCCTGTAAGTGTCTTTCCTGCATAATATGCCCCGTCCGCGCAAAAAAACAAGTGTTTCTTTCAAAAAAATGGAAAAATGGTTTGACAACGCCCCGACTTCATGCTATTTTTACACCGGATATAACAACCCGGAGACCGATTATGAAAACACTGCACAAACCACACTTCACCCTGATCGAAGTAATGGTGATCACTGCTAAATAAAACGGTTTTCAAAAAACGGTCTGACGCACCTGTCTTTCCCTTCCGGTTTCAAAAAAATACAGCATCCTCAACGGTTTGTTTTCGTCCGTTTGACGGACTCTGACAGACGATTTCTGCAACATTCGGATCGGGTCGTATCTGTCCGGTGATTTTTTCCTGCTGCAGAATATTTTTCAGGGGCATTACCGGTTTCTGTGTACTTTCGACATAACCCGTCGATGAACGAAAAACACAGCCCTTTTTTTCCCTTTTCTTATGTCCTTTTATTCGTCATCATCGGCGGCTCTGGTAATATTGCCATAAGGACCGATCAGATCATCGAGATCATCGCTTGGACCGAGCTGAAGGGAGCCAACGGTTTCGGCTGCGATCACTTCTGCGTGACCATCCCAGAACCCGTGCAGTGTTGCACCATCGTGTCTGCCTTCCATGACATCTTTCTTCACCAGTTCAAGACGTTCTGAATCCAGTTCTTCCAGAACCGTGCTATCAAAGCCGATTTTCTCCATCTTTTCCTTACCGATCCCTCCGGCACCCATGCCCGGAATATACCCCGTGGCATCCCCGGCCCAGTCATGTCCGCGGGAAATAGGATAGCTGTATTTGACATACTGCACCGTGTGCGTAGCGTTGTCCTGGTTTGTTGATTCTCCCTCCTCCACGATGAATGCCCGTTTGGCTGGACTCTTGATCTGGCTCATATGCAGAAGACTAACTTTCCTAGTTTCAGTAGGTCCCAGTGGGTACTTACGACCAGGTATACCACTATTACCACCATTGGTATTGCAGCCGAAGTTGCCAAAACTATATACAGCCTCCAATTTTTCACCAATAAGATAACCAACATCTCCGTATTTTCCCTGATTCCCGGGCTTGATCTTCGGCCAGACTACGTCCAGTTCCGGGTTCGGTTGTCCCTTGTCATATCCCGGGAAGTTCATAGTAGCGTTTGCATTCCAGTACGGCAGCACATTGGTGCAGATAAACATCCACCAGTGCGGGTCGCGTCTTCCACGGGCTTCGGGTATCAAACTTGTCATAATCCGACGACTGAAGTCGTCCGCCTGAGGCAGCTTTTCCCCTATGGGCACATACCATGCGGAAAGAGGTGCCTGTCCGTTATTGTTGGCTGCATATACTGTCCCCAATTGTGCAATGTTCCGCGCCCGGCTCAGACATTCCGAGCGCTTCGCCGATTCCTTCACAGAATTGAACGCGGGCAGGATCAGCATGAAAAGAATAACAATAATAGTCATGACGACCACTACAGCAAAACAGAACGGTTTTCTTCTTCAAAACCGGTTGAAAAGTTATCAAGATGAGTTACATTAATGGAAGCACGGAGAAAAAATGAAGGAAGCAGAAAAGAGACAAACAGGTAAACGGGCGGTGGCGTATTACCGGCAGAGCAGCGGCGGAGATGATGTTTCCCTGAGTATAGCCGACCAGATCATCCAATGCAGGAACTGGGCGTCAAACAACGGTGTGGAAATACTGAAAGAGTTTTCCGATTTCAATACCCCCGGCGAACTTTATCCGAATACCCCGGAGGCGCGCGCCTTCTGTAATACCGATAAATCCTGGCAGATCTGGCGGAAATCCCGCGCATTCACGAAAGATTACCGGCGGCAGCTGGGGGAATTGTTTCAGTTTCTCCGCTTTCACTCTGTTGATTATGTGATCGTTCATGAACGAACCCGCCTTTACCGTTCCCCGAATAACAGTTTTCTGGATGGTTTCATCACCAATGAGCTGGCAGAAAAGGGGATCGCCATTGTTGATGTGACCAGCGGTAAAACAGACAACCTTGATGATGTGATCGACATTGCCGTTCAAAAACTGCTGGCGACCTACGAAATGAGCAAGATCGATGAAAAAGCAGCCCAGAGTAAACGGGTCCGGGCAGAGCAGAAAGAAAACGGGATCTATTATTCCAATGCCTTCGGTGTGAAATGGGTCAACAAAAAAATCACCTTCCCGCCGGAACACCGCACCGCCCTGCAGATGATCTTTGACGGTGTGGCAAACGGCTGGAGTTATGGAAAAATCCTGCACAAACTGAATACCGATTTTTTTCATCTCCGCACCACCCGGAACGGAAAAAAAGCAAAATGTTTTTATGAGACCAATCTTTACAGCATTCTGCGGAATCCCGTTTATTGCGGATATTTTCTGAAAAACGGCGAGTACACGGCAATTACCAACATGGGCAGCGAACCGGTTCTCTCCCTTTGCCGTTTTATGGAAATCTGCGCCTGCGTTGCCGAGAGAAAAAAGAAAAACACAAAACAGAAACTCAATACCCCCCATCCGACACACCTTCTGCCGTTGAGCGGACTGCTGATTTGCGGACACTGCGGGAAACGCCTTACCGCCGCACAGGAGAACGGAACCGTTTATTTCTGCAAAAATACATTCCTTCTGAAAGATAAACAATGCACCCCGTGCAGAATCCGGATCTCTTCCCCTCAAATCCCGGAAGACCGGCTTCTGACCATTCAGGCGCTGTTTCCCCTGTATCTTTACCACCGGAACAACAATCCGGATCCCGGCAACAAAATGCAAACACTTATGCACGACATCGCCGGAGAGATCGCAGGCAACCGGAAAGCCCTTGCCGATATGATGGAGCTGAATTTCAACGGGTTGCTGGATACCGAAACATTCAAATGGAAAGCTGCCGAACTTTCCGGACAGATCCGGCAGAAGGAAAACCGGCTGCTGGAACTGCGGAGCCGGGCAGAGGATACTGCAACCAGCCGTCTCCGGCAGCATCGGGAAGAAATGGAAAAAATCCATTACACGGGAGCGCTGCTGGACCCGGAACGGTATTTTTTACTGGCAAGAGCGGCGATCCGGGAAATCGCTGTCTTTTCCGATCATATCCGGATCACGCTTTTTGATGAAAACCGTTTCTCTCTGCCGCGTATCCCGGGAAAGCACCGCACAAAATATCTTCCGCAGGGACATGTGCAGATCAGCCAAAGTCCGGAGGGATGCAAAGTGACCGTTACATTTGAAACCACATCTGCTCTGCCCGAAAAACAGAAGATTCTGCTGGATACTGCCTGTTATAAAGTCATCCTGAAAAAACGGTAATCCATTCAGCATGACAGAGAAAATCATAAAAAACAGATGAAATCCGGAAAAATCATGTAAATCCGGTTTGACAAGTTGTTGCATATATGCTATTTTTAGTAAAATTCATGCACAACCTATGGAGAAATACACGATGAAAAACAGATACCATACCGTTTTCTTCACCCTGATCGAAATGATGGTCGTCATGGCTATTATTGTTATTCTTTTCATGCTGATCCTGCCTGCGTTCAATTCTGTGAAGGAATCGGCAAAGCGCTCGGAATGTCTGAGCCGGGTGCGGAACATTGCACAGCTGGGCACCACTTATGCTGGAAGCAACAATGGACAGGCACCGATTTCCTCATGGTATATTCAAAAAGGGCAGAAGACCCCGGAACCGGAAGACTTCAGCGCCCGGATCATGACCAGTCTGCTCCCCGAAGCCCGTCACAGACGCGACCCGCACTGGTGGATGTTCATTTGCTCCAATGTGTTGCCGTACTGGAATGCCGGTGCCACCATGAACGCCAACGGTTACACGAAAGGAAAGGGGAATGCCATTTTGGACAAAGTCTGGCCGAAGATCAAGCCGGGGAATCAGGGTAAGCACGGGGATATCGGCTTTGTGATCGGCGGCAGTCAGGGAACACAGGACGCCGTTTATTCATTCGGCAACTTTGCCTGCAATATGAACGGCGATATACCAAGCCGTCAGGTCAACAACCACCCGGTTTCGATCCTGCACATGAGCCAGATCAAGAGTCCTGCCAAGCGGGCGTTCATCGTGGAGGAAGGAGAAGCAACAAATCAGGACAACGGTACGCACACGGTGCAGTATGTCAAATACAGCGATCCTATTTCCCGCGGGCAGCACAGCAAAGGTACTGCCACCGGCTATATTCCGGGTATGGGTGCCGGTGGGGTCGGCAAGGAAAAAATGGAGAAAATCGGCTTTGACAGCACCATTTCAGAAGATGAGCTGGATTTGGAACGTCTCGAACTGGTGAAGAAAGATGTCATGGAAGGCAGACACGATGGTGCAACACTGCACGGGTTCTGGGATGGTCA
>JAGAPM010000316.1 GCA_017623265.1 Lentisphaeria bacterium
TCACCGCCCCGGAATACGACCGCCAGACCCCCGCCATCGAAACGCTTCGGGCTGTCCTCACCACGCCCATCCGATCCAACGATTACTGGTGGCTGCCTCATACTCTTTGGGGAACCAATTTCTACCGGACGATCGACATCCGCAAGATCGACCGCGGCGAAGACCGGGAAAAAGCGCGCTACGCATACTTTCCCCAGCCCGAACCGGAAGAGGGGGAAGTCCGCAAAAATCTGCCGCTGGTCATCATCATTCCGGGGATCGACGGCACATACGACGGCAGCTCCACCCTCGCCGTGGCGGAGACTTTCCACAATGCAGGACATGATGTCGTCTCGGTGGACAGTGTCTTTTTCTGGCGCGGCATGGAACAGGGCGCCGGCAATGATGCTTTCCCCGGGTACGTTCCCGCAGATGCAAAACGGCTCCGCAATTACTTCACAACCATTTTGTCCGAACTGAATTACAAAGGTCCGGTCATCCTCGTGGGCTGGAGTTATGGCGCTGTATGCGCCGCCCATATCATGGCAGCGGAAGAGCAGAAAAACACTCTCGATATCCGCCGTGCCGTTCTCATCAATCCCCCCGCCGATCTGGGATACGCCATGCAGAAACTGGATACCGGGCTGAAAGATTCCGTTTCCATGTCTGCCGATACCCTGAAAGAAAAGATCCCCGGCACCGTGGGCGAACTGCTCCTGCTGAACAGCGCACACATCCCTGTCATGCCAGAGGAACAGAACGATCCCGCCGGACGGGTGGCGCAGATGGCGTTCCTCGTTCCCCGGTTTGAAGAAAAAACAGCAGAATATATCGCATCCATCATGCTCCGCAGCGGCATCCGGGACATCCTGTTCCGCCGTCATTTGAAAACTCCCCTCCCCGGCATCCGGAATAATACGGACTGGTCCAACCGCAACAGTCTTTACGATGAACTGGACCGCTTCGATTTTGAACGCTACGCAAAAACATTTCTCCTGCCCGAACTGGAACAGCAAGGGATCCGGAAAGATTTTCCCGCTCTCGTACGGGATGCCGGACTTTACCATCTGAAAGATTTCCTCGGCAAGACGGATAAAGTCTATCTCATCCATAATTGGAATGACATTCTGTTGAGTGAAAAGGACAAACATTTTCTGGATCAGACCTTCGGCAAACGCGCCACATGGTTCGATGCCGGCGGACACATGGGCAATCTCTATCTGGAACGCTTCCGGAACGTCCTCCGGGAAAGTGCGGATGCCGGAAAGGAATACAAGTAATGGCTGAAAAAACAAATGCGATCCGTCTGCTGGAAAACGGCAATGTGCCGTTCCGCTTTTATGAATATGATGTCAGCGACGGCAGGATCGACGGCAAATCCATCGCCGAAAAGATCGGGGAAAGCCCGGATCAGGTCTTCAAGACTCTTGTGACGCAGGCACCTCCCGGAAAGGATTATTTTGTCTTCGTGGTCCCCGCCTCCGGAGAACTGGATCTGAAAAAAGCGGCAAAGGCGTGCGGCAGAAAATCCATCGAAATGATCCCCCAGAAACTGCTGTTCCCCCTGACCGGATACATTCACGGCGGCTGCTCGCCCATCGGCATGAAAAAGCTCTTTCCCACCTTCATTGATGAAACGGCGATCCTGTTCGACAAGATCTGTGTCAGCGGCGGCAGGATCGGTACCAATCTGGGGCTGAATCCGGAGGAACTCGCCGCATTCATAAACGCTCAATTTGTTGATCTGACAAAGTAACATAAGGAATCACAAAATGGACTTCACACCGTACATTCAGCGCTACGAAAACGAACTCATCAACGAGGTCATCCCCTTCTGGGAGGATCACTGCGTCGACCA
>JAGAPM010000317.1 GCA_017623265.1 Lentisphaeria bacterium
ACCTTCGCTTTTGAAGGCATCCATGATCGCAGGATACTGTACCAGCAGGTCCTTGTATTCTTTCCCCTGCAGGTCGCCCAGATTCCATTCCCGCAGCCCGGTCGACGGGATCACGGTCAGGTCCGGGTGATATTTTACGATGGTTTTTGCGGTATCCATGGCACGCCCCAGATCGCTGGAGTACACGGCATCAAAATGCTCATTTTTCAGGCGTTCGGCAATGGCTTCCGCCTGGGCAAAGCCCACTTCGTCCAGCGGAGTGTCGTACTGTCCCTGCAGAATACCCGTCCGGTTGGCGAGGGTCTGACCGTGCCGGACAACCACAATCTCACAAATATCGTTTGACGGCATATTTATCTCTATATCTTATGCGTTAAAAAAGACGGCAGAATTTTCTGCCGTCTTAAGTCGTTTTCAACTGCTTATTGCTGTTCAGTTGTTGGTGTTTTCCACCGTCTGATCTGCTTCCGAAACATTCCGCTCACGCTTGTGCCAGTAAGCGGTGATGGTCGGGGAGATGAAGATGGAGGAGTAGCAGCCCACGATACAGCCGATGAGCATCACGCTGATGAAGTCCTTGATCCCATCCCCGCCCCAGATGAGCTGGGCAATGAGGATCAGCAGCACGGAGGTGGAGGTCAGGATCGTTCTGCCCAGCGTCTGGTTGATACTGGTGTTCACGATATCCTTGTAGGACGCACCGCGCATGAGAGTCAGGTTTTCACGCTGACGGTCAAAGGTCACGATCGTGTCGTTGACCGAGTACCCGATCAGGGTCAGCAAGCCGGCAACCACGTTCAGCGTGAGCTGTCCGCCGAATGCCAGATAGATCCCCAGAGAAACGATCACGTCGTGGATCAGAGCCACGTTCGCCGCAATGGAGTAGGAGAGCTGGAAACGGATGACCATGTAGATGATCATGCCGATCATTGCCAGAACCAGTGCAATAATAGCGGACTTGGTGAACTCCGCACCGATCAGGGCGCCGAGTTCCGTCTGTTCCTTGATGTCAAACTTCACATCCGGATATGCCTTGTCCATATCTTCAATGATTTTTGCTCCGGTATCCTTGTCCACTTCGCCGCGCAGCACGATTTCCAGCTGTTCTTTTCCTTCTTCAGTGGTCTTGTAGCTGGCGCGTGCATTGTAGCCGTTGTCCTTGAGATACTGTTCAATGGCGGCAACTTCAACACGCTGGGCTGTTTCGGTCTTTGCTTCGTAGGAAACGATCAGACGGGAACCGCCGGTGAAGTCGATCCCGAGGATGTCGGAATTTTTGACGCTGATCAGGAGCAGCGAACCGGTGATCAGCACCACTGAGAGACTGATCGTGATCTTTTTCATGCCGAGGAAGTTGATCTTCGGATTTTTGCAGAACTGCATCATGGAAAGAGTCTTGAGGCGGTTGCCGCAGATCTTGAGCAGCAGGTCAAAGAGCAACCGGGTCAGGAACACTGCAGTGAACAGCGTGGTGAAAATACCGATCGCCAGCGTGATGGCAAAACTCTTGATGGCGCCGGAACCCTGCCAGAACAGGATCAGGGCTACAAAGAGTGTTGTCATGTTGGAGTCGAAAATTGCGGAGAATGCGTTGCTGAAACCGATGTTAACAGCATTGGCAAGAGACTTGCCGTTGTTCAGTTCTTCACGGATACGTTCGTAAATCAGAACATTGGCGTCAACTGCCATACCAATGGTCAGAACAATACCGGCAATACCCGGCAGAGTCAGGGTCACGTCAAAGGCGGCAATAGCGCCCAGCATGACAAAGGCATTGACCACCAGAGAGATGTTGGCGATCACACCGGCAAGGCGGTAGTAGATGATCATGAAAATCATCACGAGGATCGTACCGATGATGCCGGACCAGATACTCTTCTGAATCGTGTCGGAACCTACCGTCGGGTCGATGTCCGCACGGGAGACCACGGTAATGTCAAAGGGCATGGAACCGCTCACAAGGGCATCGGCAACGTCTTTGGCTTCATCTTCGGAGAAGTTGCCGGTGATTTGGGCTCTGCCGCCGAGGATCGGTTCATTCAGGTTCGGGGCGGAGTAAAGCTGTCCGTCCAGAACGATCCCCAAACGCTTGCCCACATTGGCTGTGGTGATCTTGCCGAACTGGTTTGCACCTTCTCCGTTGAACTCAAGCTGGATTTCACGCTGACCGAACTGCGTGTAACCGACCATGGCATTCTTCACACCGCTGCCGGTCATTTCCACCTTGGTGGAGATCAGATCGTAGTTGCGCTTGCCGTTGTCTTCCAGCGTATAGAGCAGATCGTAGTCTGCCAGATTGGCGTGGGCGGGACGGTAAACTTCTGCATAGAATTTTTCTTTGGTCAGCAGTTTTTTCGGATTTTCCGCATTGTATGCGTCGTGCGCCACATCAATATCGTTGAGGATTCTGCCCAGCTCGTTGTAATCGGGATAGGCAAGACGGAATTCCAGCTTGGCGCTGCGGAGGATCAGCTGTTCCAGTTTCGCCTTTTCATCATCGCTGATGGTCGGGACTCGGACAGAGATCAGCTTGCCGCCGGCGGGTGCGATTTCGCATTCCAGATAGTTCTGGGCTTCCAGACGTTTCCGGATCGTTTCGATGGCGTTGTCACGGAACTTTTCAAAATCTTTTTCCGCATCTTCGCCGACCGGGGTCAGTTCCAGCATAAATTCCGCACCACCGTTCAGGTCGATCCCCAGATGCAGGGCACCGGCAGAACGCTTGCGGATCATGGAGATCACGTCGGCATTGGTTTTGATTTTGCTGTTTTTGATCACATTTTCCGGCAGGAACTTCTTGAGTTCCACGCCGCCCTTGTCGTTTGCGGCAGCGTCGATCGCCTTGGAGGGATAAGGATATTCCTTGATGTCGGCTTTCTGTTTTGCCTTTGCATCATCGATCAGGGCAACAAGTTCCGGATCATCGGCATCCTTGGAGATGGAGCGGAAGGTGTCGTAAAAATCCGTCTGGGTCATGGGGAACATGCTCCAGACAAAGACCGCCACCACCGCTACGGCGAAGAGGGATCGGAGGAGGAAAGGAGTTTTCATTTCTGGGAAGCCTCAATGGTGGTGGTTGCGGGAACGATGGAACCGATGGCTGCTTTGCCGATTTCAATGTTCGTGTTGGGGGCAATCGTGATCACAAACACATCTTCCTTCACTTCAAAAATCGTGCCGTGGATACCGCCGACAGTCACAACTTTATCGCCTTTTTTGATGGAGGTGATCATTTCCTGACGGCGCTTCTGTTCTTTCTTCTGACCGCGATACATCAGGTAGAACATCACAACGATGATCAGGATCATGGGCAGCATACCCGCAATACCGCTGAAGAAACCGGGTTCTTCCTGGGCGGCAGCTTCCGGGTTGGCAGGCTGTTCTGTGGTCGCCTGGGCTTTGACATCAGCTGCGGCGGCTGCGACATTCTGGGTTGTGGTTGCAGGTGCCTGTGCGGCATCGGCGACAAAGAGAGTAAAACTTGCGCTCATCTTCTTTTCTCCTTACTTGTGTTTTCTTTTATATTAGTTTTATATACGTCAAAAACGGTAATTGCACAATATACACCCAAAATCCCCGATAACAAGTGCTGAAACACTTTTTCTTTAAAAAAAGGAGCCCCTCCCGCCTTTCGATAACAGAATGAGTCAATGTTTATGACGGAATGAATCATTTGCCGGCAGTCAGACCTGCGGCGATCTCTTTCGCTTCTTCTTCCGTAAAATTACCGGTGATCTGGGCTCTGCCGCCGAGAATGGGTTCATACAGATTCGGAGCGGCATAAAGCTGACCATCCAGCACGATCCCGAGGCGTTTACCTACATTGTCCGTGGTGATTTTGCCGAACTGTTTCGCGCCTTCGCTGTTGAATTCAAGCTGAATTTCACTCTGACCGAAGTAAGTGCCGACCATGGCATTCTTCACGCCGTTGCCAGTCATTTCCACTTTGGTGGAGATCAGGTCGTAGTTGCGTCTGCCATCGTCTTCAATGGTGTAAAGCAGGTCATACTCTGCCAGTTCCGGGTGCGCCGGACGGTAAACATTCTTGTAGAAGTCATCCTTCGCAACTTTGTTTTCCGGATTTGCCTTGTTATGAGCTTCATAAGCATTATCAATATCCACAAGAATGCTGCTCATTCCGCAGTAATCCGGATAAGCAAGACGGAATTCCAGTTTCACCGGTTTTACATTTTTTTTACCGAATCCGGCGCAAGACTGACACAAAAATGCACAGAGCGCTAATGCTGGAAGCAGCACCAGACGCAGAAAAATTTTTTTCATTGTCGATTCCTTTCTTTGTTTTTTACTGAAAATATCCCTTTCCACAGAAAAATCAAGAAGAAAAAACATTTTTTTGTTGATTTTTGATCGTGTCCGGCTAAATTAAAACAGAACTTGAAAACAACAGAAGGATCTGACCATGTCTGTAACTGTGATTTATGATCTGCCCATGAAGACCCGGGACGGCGTTACGCTCTACTCTTCCGTGTATCTGCCGGACCGTTTCGGAAAATATCCCCTCATCGTTCTGCGAAGTCCCTATG
>JAGAPM010000318.1 GCA_017623265.1 Lentisphaeria bacterium
AGGGCAACATAGTGATCTTCATCCAGTTTCTGCACACGGTCGAGAAAGAGGAAGCCGCTCTGGCAGGGCAGGATCTCGCGGATCTCGGGGAGGGTGATGATTCGTTCAGACATGTTAAATCCTTTCGTTTTGCGGAAAGTTGATCTTGTTTTCGATTGCTTATTTTTTACCGGCTGCCAGTTCCTGCTGACGCATCAGCTGTGCCATCTTGACATGGGTCGGATGGCCGGACTTGACCGAGAGAATATGCGCTTTCACACGCTTGCCCACCAGGAACAGGTCGCCTGTCATATCCATCATCTTGTGGCGGACCAGTTCATTGGGATAACGCATGCCTTCTTTACAGATGATGGCGCCATCGTGCATCAGAATGGCGTTGTCCAGACTGCCGCCCTTCGCCAGACCGGCGGCGATGACTTGTTCCAGTTCCCGGTAGATCGCAAAGGTGCGGGCGCGGGAAAGTTCTTTTGCAAAAGTCTCCGTGTTGACCACGGTGGAGAAGTATTGCAGGTCCAGCGGGGTGGCTCCGAATTCCACGGTGAACGTGATCTTGAAATCATCGGCGGGGAGCAGGGCGAGAGTGGAGGCGCCGTCTTCAAACACGATCGGCGCAGTGCCGGTCCAGTATTCGGCGGGGGCGTTCTGCGATTGGATCCCGGCGTTCTGGATCATATCAAAGTACGGTCCGGCAGAACCGTCGGCGATGGGCGGTTCGGGTCCGTCCATCTCCACAATGGCGTTATCCACATTGCTGGCGTGGAGTGCTGCCATGATGTGTTCGATCGTGACCACAAAAGCGCCGGTTTCCCGGGAGGCGATCGTGGTGGCGCGACGGACGTCGATCACATTTTCCACCACGGCTTTGACTTCCGGTTTTCCGGGCATATCCACCCGGCGGAAAATGATCCCGGTATTTTCCGGAGCCGGCAGAATACTCAAGTTTGCCCGCGCCCCGGTATGCAGTGCGATCCCCGTGATCGAACTGGCGGTTTTAACCGTATTCTGCATATCCATAAGCTTCAATCTCTCTGTTGTATCAAGTTTTTTCGTATTTTTTTCATAATTTACTCCATTTTGGGATGATTACCAGTCCAAACGGGTGTATATTTAAAAAAATAACGAAAAAAACAGTAAAGATAACAGAAAGAGACAGATGAAACAGAAAATTCTGATGGTACTCGGACCGACCGCAACCGGAAAGACCCATTTCGCCGTAAACCTCGCCGCCGCGGTCAACGGTGAGATCATCGGGGCGGACTCCAGACAGGTCTACCGTGGACTGGACATCGGCAGCGGGAAGGATATTTCGGAATATACCCTGCCGGATGGAACACAGGTGCCCTATCACCTGATCGATGTCGCCGATGCCAATGACGAATACACGCTGGCAGACTTTCTGACCGATTCCGACCGGTCGATCAATGAGATCTGCGCCCGGAATGCTGTTCCCGTGGTGGCAGGGGGAACCGCCCTCTATCTGCACGGTCTGTTGAGTGCATACAAGCTCCACGGCGGCGCACCCGATCCGGACGGACGGAAAGAACTGCGCAAGCTGTCCACGGAAGAACTGATCACCATGTTGCGGGAACTGGATCCGGAAAATCCCATTCCGGCGAAAGAACCGGAAAACCGGATCCGCCTCATCCGCGCCATTGAACTCGCCCGGGGCGGCAATCCGGATCTTGCCAAAGAACCGGATCTGCCGGAGGACCGGGAGTACCTGATCTTCGGCGTGCTGCGGGACCGGGAGTCGGTGAGACAGCGCATCGAACAGCGTCTGCGGGACCGGATCGAAAAGGAAAATATGCTGGATGAAGCCGTGCGCCTGCACGAACAGGGCGTCTCTTACGAACGGCTGGAGTTTCTGGGGCTGGAATACCGGCACATGGCGCTCTATCTTCAGGGAAAAATGACGAAAGAGGAGATGTTTGAAACTCTGCTGGGCAAGATCCGCCAGTTCGCCAAACGGCAGGATTCCTGGTTCCGGAAGTTGGAGCGGGACGGCTTCCCCATCTACTGGATGAAGCCGGAGGAACTGGACCGCGCCGTGGAACTTACCCGGACCTTCCTCCGGGGCGATGATCTCCCGCCCGTCACTTTCCGCCTCTCCGACGTGAACTACGGATACTGCAAGTAATGCGGAATGCGGAATGCGGAATGCGGAATGCGGAATGCGGAATGCGGAAGAGCTTGATCCATATTGAAAAAGTGCTTGATTTTTCGCTGTTACTTGTAAATTTCTGCGATTGAAGCTGCTTTTTTTGCGATTTTTTCGGAATGATATCCGGCAATGGAGTTGTAAAGTTTATGTGAGTGCGTATATTACATACGGATATTTTTCAGCATAACAGTACAACAATATAAGGGAACAGACGGAAAATGGAAGATGTCGACAAAACAATACCGCTTTTGACTCGTGCGAAATTGTTTCTTGAAAATGAAGACTTCAAGAATGCCCGGGAATATTGTGAACGGATACTGGATCAGGATCCGGAAAACGGCGAAGCGTATTTTTTGCGTTTGCTTGCGGAAAAGAAACTTCCAAATGCAGATGGTTTGGAAAAGGTCAAACAATTACAGAAGAATAAGACCTTCCAACTTGCGCTGCGTTTTGCTGATCCGGAGCTGAAGATGCTTCTGGAAAAAATTCTTGTGCAGGTAAAGATTGCAGAAGAAAAGCGTCTTTCCGAGGAACGGTGTCTTGTCGCAGAAAAGGTGGATTTTTCCCTTGACTTGAAAAATGGCGTTAAACTTGAAATGGTCTCTATCGCCCCTGGTACATTCAGGATGGGGAGAAATGGTGACGATAATGATGAGAAACCGGTTTATCAAGTGACGCTGACACAGGCGTATTATCTTGGTAAATACGAAGTAACACAGGCCCAGTGGCGGGCAGTGATGGGGACGAATCCCTCGCATTTTAAAGGGAACAACCGTCCTGTGGAGAACATCAGTTGGAACGATGCTATGGAATTCTGTAAAAAGCTGAATGAGCAAGGCAAAGCCCCGGCAGGGTGGAAGTTTACGCTTCCCACGGAAGCTCAGTGGGAATATGCCGCCCGTTGCTGGAACAGGAGAAAGAGAAAAGGATATACATACAGCGGCAGCAATCATATCAAAAAAGTCGCATGGTATGACGGTAATTCTGGCGCTCAGACGCATGATGCAGGTCAGAAAAGCCCCAATGAACTTGGTTTGTATGACATGAGCGGTAATGTATGGGAATGGTGTCTGGACTGGAGTGGAAGTTACAGCAGGGGAGCAGTAACCGATCCGCAG
>JAGAPM010000319.1 GCA_017623265.1 Lentisphaeria bacterium
AGCAGCATACGTGATCCATGCCTGGTCCCGGTTCCTGACCGGAAAAAATCAGGAACATGCCATGCGGTCGATCTTCTCCTCGGCGTTTGCCTACTTTATGTTCAGTATTCCTTTCTGTGTTGTGATCCGGGTCTATCAGGCGGGATATGAAAATTATCATATTCTATTCCTGTATCTGCTGCTTGTGACAAAGATCGGTGATATTGCTGCGTATGTGACCGGTTCTCTTTCCGGTTATGCACTTCGCAACCACGGCGGCAACCACAAAATGATCCCCTCTATCAGCCCGGGAAAATCCTATGAAGGTGCTGTCGGCAGTTTTATTTTCACGCTGTTGCTCAGCTATTTTCTCTGGCCGTTGTGCGGAGTTGAAACCATCTTCGGCGATTTTTGGACTTCCATGATCCTGGGTGTGCTTCTTTTCTTCGGATGTATGGCGGGAGATCTTTCCGAATCTGCCTTCAAACGCACCTGCAAGATCAAAGATTCCGGTTCCATTCTGCCAGGGATCGGCGGGGTGCTGGACCTGGTTGACAGCCTCCTTGTCACGGCGCCGCTTTTCCTGCTTTATCTGCTGACCTGTACCGGTAAAATGCCCTTGTGAAAATACTCCTGAAAAAGATACTTTTCTTTCTGTTTTTTCTGCTCAAACGGAAAAAAAGAAAGCCTGTATCTGTAAACAGGATCGCAGTAATCACCGCCGGGTATCTGGGTGATACTTTCTGGGCGTTGCAGTGTCTTCCGCTGCTGCGTAACTCATTTCCAAATGCGGAGATCCACGTGATCGGACGCAGCTTCTGTTCTGCTCTCTGCAAGGATGAAAAAGTCCTTATTGTCAACAGTATTCCCAGTGACCGCCGCCGGGATCATTGGTCTTTCCGGCGTTTATGGAGTGATGCAGAAAATGTCCGGAAAAATCGAACGCCGGATCTTGTTTTTGACCTGACGTGCAACCGGTATTCTGCTCTCTTTGCGTGGAAACTGAACGCTTATACAATCGGAGCGGATATTGCCGGTGAAGCGGCGGCACTTTACCATTTTTCTGCTCCGGTGAAAAACCGGAAATGGAAGCATCTGGCTTGTCAGCCGCTTCTGACCGTCAGTCGTTTTCTGGGGTTACCGGAACCGCAATCAATGCCGTTTTTCACTTTGCCTGCTCCTTTCTATAATAAGGAAGAAATACGAACGAAACTTGATCTGACGGATATGGAAGGATTGATCCTGCTGGTTCCGGGTGCGGGATGGAAAGCAAAAATGTGGCATCCGGAAAAATTCAATGCTGTTGCCAAAATCTGCATTGATCATGGCAAAACGGTATAGATTTCCGGCAGCAAGGGAGAATTTGAGCTTTGTAAAGTGATTGCAAAGGATCTGGACCGGAAAAAAGTCCGGCTGTTGATCGATGATCTGGAACTTTTGATATCCCTGCTGCCCCATCTTTCCTGTTGTATCGGAAATGACTCCGGGATCAGTCATCTTGCAGCCGCTGCCGGGGTGAAAACGATTCAACTCTTCTGCCCCACAAATCCGGCTCATTCGAAAGCGCTTGGAAAATCAGTTCTGATCCTGCGCTCCTCCTGTCCCTTGAAACCGGAACAGGATCAGAAATTCTGCACCGGAGTGCCAAAAATGACTTGCAGCCGGAAAGAGTGTATGGACATTTCCGTGGATCAGGTCGTTACCGGAATGGAAAGGTTGGGTGTCCTGTGAAAATTGCCATCGAAGCCAGCTTTGCCAATGAAACAAAAAAGACCGGTCTTGGGGTATATACGCACAAACTTCTTTCTGCTATGGCGGAACAGGCGGATCCCGGCGATACATTTTTCCTGCTCCATTCGCAAAAAGAGTGGTCCGGTCCGGATTATGGAAAAAATTTTATTCCTGTTTCCTATGCCTGCACAGGATCGCAGTTTTTCTCCATCCTTTTCCGTTTAAATAATGTTTTAAAAAAATTGAATCCGGATCTCTTTCACATTTTCTGCAATGCCGGTTCGCCGCCGGATTGTCCGGTCCCGACTGTGACAACGGTGCATGATCTGTTCTTTCTGCATACGAAAGATCTGCCGTTCAAAACAAAATTGATCCTGAAACTTCTGTTCCGTTGGACGGTCCGCAACAGCGTGCATTTTATCAGTAATTCAGAGACGACGAAACGCTCTCTGGTTGATTTTGGTCTTCCGGCAGAAAAGATCACAACGATCTATCCGGGCGCAGACAGCCTCAAGTCTGTACCGGTGACAGCAGAAAAACGGAATCCTTATTTTCTGTGTGTGGGGGCGTTGGAACAGCGGAAAGGACAGGTCATGCTGGTGGAGGCTTATCAACAGGCGATCCAGTTGAATCCGGATCTGCCGGATCTGCTCCTGATCGGACCGGACCGGGGAGATGGTGCAAAGATCCGGCGTCTGATCGAAGGATGTCCGAAAGTACGGTATCTGGATTATGTTACGGATCAGGAACTTACGATGTATTACAGCAATGCTTCCGCGCTGTTTTTCCCATCGTATCAGGAGGGGTTCGGTCTGCCGTTGATCGAGGCGATGTCCATTGGTCTGCCGGTTGTCTGTTCGGATATTCCTGTTTTCCGTGAGATTGCGGATCCGTGTGCTGTTTTTGTGTCTCCGGATCCTTATTCCTTCTGTAATGCTTTTCTGGATTTTTCCTCTTTCCGGTTTCCAACCGGTCACGCACAGAAAAAAGCCCGCTCCTTCACGTGGGAGCGATCTGCGGCGGAACTTTTACAATTCTACCGGGAAAGGGTGAAAGTATGAACCGGATAAAACTCCTGATCCTGAAGATTCTGATCCGGCTTTTGCGTCCTTTTTCTCCCCGCTTGAACCGGGATCTGAAACAGGGAAAAAATATTCTTTTTATCCGGAACGATGGACTTGGTGATTTTTTGCTGTTTCTTCCTGCGGCGAAATTATACCGGCGTGCGTTTCCGGATCACCGGCTGATCCTGTTTTGTTCGGCAGTCGCACCGCTTGCACGGCAATGCGGACTTTTTGATGAAGTCATTGAGATTCCCCACACCAGATTCCGTCCCGACTGGAAGACATTGCTTCTTTTTTCCGTCTTTCCTGCGGAGATCCTGATCAATACCCTGCACGGAAGAAATGCGCAAACCGATCTTTTTGCCATGGTTTCACCGGCGAAGAGAAAAATCTGTTTTTCCCGCCGTGAGGAAGCATTGCCGGATGTGGAAAAAATTGCCGGATATGAACGATTTTACACTCAAACACTTCTCTTCCGGAAAGAGACTCTGATCCGGAAGCTGCACGGTGATGTGGTGCGGATGCTTTGTCCGGAGATCAAAGATCTTTGCGATGAATTACCGGAATTTCCGGTTGCAGAAAAACAGCCGCTCGCTGCATCTTATTATGTTCTTGTTCCGGGTGCGGAAGATT
>JAGAPM010000320.1 GCA_017623265.1 Lentisphaeria bacterium
CCGGATTTCCTTCACCAGCGGAATCGACAGCAGCAGCACCGCAACCACAAGAAACGAAAATTGGAATCCGGTGGAAAACAGGTCATCCGGATCGGCGATCAACAGGATCAATGCCGCAAATGCCAGCGTATTCAAAGATTTGGTACGAAAACGGAACACCCGGACAAGCTGGAAGCAGGAAAGCATGATCCACGCACGGATCGAAGGCTCATTCAGACCGGTCAGCCACACATAACATGCAGAAAGCAGGATCACGCAGAGCGCCCTGCCCCGGAAGGAGAAGAAGGGACACAGAAAAAAGATCAGCAGAGCGAAAAATCCCACATGGGTCCCGCTGACCGTCAGAATGTGGATCGTCCCGCTACGCAGAAAGTCTGCCTTCGTTTCGGGAGAGAGATCCCGGCTGATCCCGAAAAAGATCCCGGATGCCAGTGCTTTCGCCTCATCCGATTGCATCCCGGAAGTCATCCGTGCCAATGCCCTGCTCCGGAGATCGTAGAAGAAACGGGAAATACCGCTGCCGCAGCTCTGCAGATCCGGCTCCACATCTTTATCCCGCCGCAGCAGAAAAGTGATCCCTTCCCGGGCAAGATATTCTTTGTAACTGAAAGTCCCCGGTAATGTGGGAGGATCCGGCTCAAAAAGAAAGCCATGAAGAAGAATTCTGTCTCCGTACCCCGGTGACTTCTCAAAACCGGTCAAGCCGATCGGCACCGGTTTCTCCGGTTCAGACCACTCTTTTTCACCGGCAGGACGAAACTTCAGCATATCAGCCCGGATCATCTTTGCTGCAGGTCCGGCGGGATCGGCAGCCCGGTCTGTGATCCGTACTTCAAACGCTCCGTATGTACGGCGGTTGATCAGGTCATCATCCAACGCCCGGGCGGGATCGGCTCGCAGGGAAAGGGAAAGGATCATTGCCGCCAGTGAAGGAAAAACAAAGCATAGAGCCGCCTTAACCGGCAGGAAAGCAAACAGTGAGAGCAGCAGGACCCCGGCAGCGCACCACAGATCCAATCCGGCACAGAAAACAAGCAGCAGTAAAACGATCACTGCAATCAGTGAAGCGATCGCCGGATTGCCCGCTACTGCCTCCGAACCACGCAGACGCAGGGTACAAAAAAAGCGGCAGAAGTCGCTCAGGACCGCTGTCGCTTTTTCTGTATTCATCGTCTGTGGCTGAAACGGATCACTTGATCAGCGTTGCCATGATCGCTTTCTGAACATGGAGACGGTTTTCCGCTTCATCGAAAACGATGGAGTTGGGAGATTCCATAACGTCATCCGTGATCTCTTCGCCCCGGTGAGCGGGCAGACAGTGCATGACCATAGCACCGGGTTTCGCTTTCTTCAGCGTTGCCATATCCAGACGGTAGGGATCCAGGATCCGCATCCGTTCTTTGGCTTCTTCTTCAAAGCCCATACTCACCCACACGTCGGTATAGATGAAGTCGGCATCCTTCACGGCTTCTGCGGGATCTTTCGTCCAGGAAACCGTGCCGCTGCCGCCGAAGGTGTTGTTCAGGATCGCATCGGAGGGCTTGTATTCTTCCGGCGCACCGATCTCGAAGTGGATACCGGCAATACGGGATGCCATCATGAGGGAGTTTGCCATGGGGCTGGCACCATCGCCCAGATACGCCATCTTGATACCGTCAAACTTGCCGACCTTTTCGTAGATCGTAAACATATCGGTCAGCGCCTGACAGGGATGGTAGTCATCGGTCAGAGCGTTGATGATGGGGCAGCTGGAATACTGCGCCAGTTCTTCAATATCGGACTGCTTGTAAGTACGGATCACGATCCCGCCCAGATAACGGCTGAGAACACGGGCGGTATCCGGAACGGTTTCACCTCTGCCCATCTGAGTCTTGCTCTGATCCAGATAAATCGCCTGTCCGCCCAGTTCATGGATCCCGACCTCGAAGGAAACGCGGGTACGGGTAGAGGATTTTGCAAAGATCATGCCGATGCTCTTATCGGCAAGGGGCTTGACCGCTTTGGCAGTACCACGGTTGGCTTTCATTTCACGGGAAAGATCGATGAGCTTTTCAAACTCCACTTTACCGATCTCTTCGCCAGTCAACAAGTGTCTGATCATCTTTTCACCTCAGTTGTATTTTCAATATGTTCTTGTTTTCAATTCATTATGCCCGTTCTGCTTCACGCACAGTCAGCGCTTCATCAATCAGTGCCAGCGCTTTTTCGCAATCTTCCCGGGAGATGGTCAGTGCCGGCACAAGACGCAGCACCGTTTCCCCGGCGGAGAGAGCGATCACACCCTTGCTGCGGAGAATGGCAAGCACCGGTCCGGCAGGTTCGTCCAGGATCGCACCGACCATGAGTCCTTTTCCGCGGACACCCTTGACCATGGGGTGTTTTTCCGCCAGTTTCTGCAGACCTTCCCGCAGGAAATCGCCCTGAACACGGCAATTTTCCAGCAGATTATCCTTCAGAATCGTATCAATAACGGTCGCTGCAACTGCAGATGCAAAAGGTGTCCCGCCGAAGGCACTGGCGTGAGTTCCGGGCGTAAGAACATCCTGCAGTTTGCGCTGACAGATCATCGCCCCCATCGGCACACCGTTGGCAAGGGCTTTTGCCATGGAAAGAGCGTCCGGCTGAACACCGAAGGACTGCCACGCAAACAGCGTTCCCAGTCTGCCCATACCGCACTGGACTTCATCAAAGAGCAGCAGGATATCTTTTTCATCGCAGAACGCCTGGAGAGCTTTCAGATATTCCAGATCGGCAGGAATGATCCCGCCTTCGCCCTGCACCGGTTCCAGCAGGATGGCGGCAGTCTGATCGGTCACAGCAGCTTTGATCGCATCCAGATCGTTGAAATCCACAAACTTGAAACCGGGCATATCCGGCTGGAATCCTTTCCGGTACTTGCTTCTGCCGGTGGCGGCGAGAGTGGCAAGCGTTCTGCCGTGGAAAGAATCATTCATGGCAATGATCTCAAATTTACCTTTTTCGCTGCCCCATTTCCGGGCGAGCTTGATCAATGCTTCGTTGGCTTCGGCGCCGCTGTTGCAGAAGAAGCACACGCCATCGAAACCGTTTTCAATCAGTTTCTGCGCCAGACGGGGCTGCTGTTCGTTCATGTAAAGATTGGATACGTGAAGCAGCTTTTCCGCTTGTTCACGGATCGCTGCGGTAATGGCGGGATGGGCATGACCGAGGCTGCAAACGGCGATCCCGGAAGCCAGATCCAGATACTCATTGCCTTCTGCATCCCAGAGTTTCGTGCCTTCGCCACGCACAAAAAGAATATCTGCACGGGGATAAGTGTGCATAACATATTTGTCGTACAGTGCCAGTGTTTCCATCGTTGCCGTATTTTCCATGATCCGCAAACCTTTCTGTTGGTCGTCAGCTTTAAAAATCAGTAGCAAATCGCTACAATATCACAAATTGCGAAAAAGTCAAGGGAAATTCAGAAAAATCGGATAAAATTCATACATTCTGTGCCATTTTCAAAATATTTTTTAAAAATTTTTCATGCGCTATTACTTAAAAGTAATAAGGAATAATAAGGGAAAAGCGACGGCAAAATTGCTCTTGATTTTTTGCAGCGGGGGATTTATTGTAATGTATCATACACGAACAACCACTGCGGAAAAACAGGAGAAATGAATATGGCATCTGCAGCAACAAAACTGGTGATTGTGGAATCACCGACCAAAGTCAAAACAATCAGCAAGATTCTCGGCTCAAACTATGTAGTCAAAGCATCCATGGGTCATGTGCGTGACCTGCCGGAACGGGCATTCGGTGTGGATATTGAACACAATTTCCAGCCCCAATACGAAGAAAACAAAGGACGCGGCAAGAATCTTTCCGAACTGAAAGCCACGGCGAAAGCCGCTAATGAAATCTATCTGGCATCCGACCCTGACCGCGAAGGAGAAGCCATTGCATGGCACTTGAAAGAAGTGCTGGGCAAGATCAACAAGAAAGCCCCCTTCCGCCGTGTGACATTCAACCAGATCACAAAATCTGCCATCGAAAAGGCATTTGAGGATCCCGGTGAGATCAATATGGCGCTGGTGGATTCCCAGCAGGCACGCCGCGTGCTGGACCGGATCGTGGGGTATCAGATCAGCCCCCTGCTCCGGACGCGCATCGAACGGGGTGTCTCCGCCGGGCGTGTGCAGAGTGTGGCGCTCCGCCTTGTCTGCGAACGGGAACGGGAGATCCTCTCCTTCATCCCGAAAGAATACTGGAATTTTGTGGCGGAATTCAACACAGATGCCAACAAAGAGGCCTTCCGTGCAAAACTGGCAAAGATCAACGGCGAAAAGTTTGAAGTCAACAACAAAACAGACGCCGATGAACTGCTCCGGAAAGTCCAGGCGGTCTCCGCATGGCACGTTTCGGATGTGACCACGGCTCCCCGCAGAAAATTTGCCTATCCCCCCTTCATCACAAGTACCCTTCAGCAGGCTGCCAGCAGCTCCCTCGGCTTCTCTGCCAGTCAGACTATGCGGATCGCCCAGCAGCTGTACGAAGGCGTGGATGTGGGATCCGGCTCCATCGGTCTGATCACTTACATGAGAACGGACTCTGTGGCAGTCGCACCGGAAGCGCAGAACAGCTGCCGTGCCTTCATCGCCGCCGAATACGGCAGCGAATACGTTCCCACCGCTTTTAATGTGTACAAGTCCAAAGGCAATGCTCAGGAAGCCCACGAAGCGATCCGTCCCACGGACATCAATCTCACGCCGGAAAAACTGCGGAACTTCCTGGATCCCCAGCAGCTCCGTCTCTATACGCTCATCTGGCGCAGATTCGTTGCCAGCCAGATGGCACCGGCAAATCTGGAACGCACCACGGTGGAAGTCACCGGCGGTGAATATACATTCCGCAGCACCGCTACTGTGATCAAATTCAACGGCTATCTGCGTGCTTACAACATTCAGGAAGAAGGCGCCGTGCAGGATGAAGATGATGACACCCGCGATGCCGCTGTCCTCGCCGCTCTGAAGCAAAACGATCCCTGCAACATGCTCCGCTCCATCCCGGAACAGAAGTTCACGGAACCTGCCCCCCGCTTCTCCGAAGCTACACTCATTAAAGAACTGGAAGTCAACGGGATCGGGCGTCCGTCCACCTATGCGACCATTGTCAATACCATTCAGGTCCGCAAGTATGTCCAGAAAGAAAAAGGCAAACTGATCCCAACGGATCTGGGCTTCCGGATCAACGATTATCTGGTGGAAAGTCTGCCTGAACTGTTCCAGGTCGGCTTCACCGCCATGATGGAAGATCAGCTGGACGAAATCGGTCAGGGCGAAGTCCAGTGGACCGAAATGATCGGATCCTTCTACGACAAGTTCTCCCTGTGGCTGAATGCTGCCAAGGGTGCCGGCGCTCCCGAAACCCTGAAAGCCGATTCTCTCATCGCCCTGATCCACCAGATCAAGAACTGGGAAATCCCCGAACGCTCCGCCGGGAAGCGGGCGTTTGATGACCGCAAATTCTTTGCCAGTATCGAAAACAAATATGCAAAGGACGGGCTGATCTCCGGCCGTCAGTGGGAAGCCCTGCTGACACTGGCGCTCAAGTACGAAAGCGACATCCCTGAACTGCGGAATCTCGCCGTCCGGAACGGTTTTGCAGACGATCTCAACGCTGCCGATGAAAAACGTCTCGCTGCCGAACAGGTCCGCAATGACCGCAAGGCAAAACGGATCGAAGCCGAAGCCGCCGCCCCTGACCAGACCGGTCTGCCCCAGATCTTTGAAGCCATGAGCAACCTGCAGTGGGCAGAACCCGAAAAACGCCGCGGCAGAGTCTATGACGACAGCAAGTTCTTCGACTCACTCAAGAAACAGTGCAATTCCGGTAAATCACTTTCCGAAAAGCAGATCGTTGCCCTCGGAAAGATGATCGAAAAGTATCAGGATCAGATCCCTGCCGCTACAGATTTTCTCAAAACGATCAACTCCAAAATGACCGTCGTGGAAGATCCCGCCGCCGATGAAAAGGCGGCACTCGCAAAAAATCTGATCGCACAGTTTGATAAGGTCACCAAGTGGGCAGAACCGGTCCGCAAGGGACGCCGGGTCTACGATGACAGGGAATTTGTCAAGTCTATCGCCAACCATCTGGAATCCGGTAAAATATTGAGTGACAAGCAGATCGAGGCGCTTAAGAAGATGGCTGCCAAGTATTCTGTCTGATCACGGAACTTCAGATTTTTCCGGTCGGAATTGCATCGCAACAAAACGCATGCAATTCCGATTTCTTATTATTTGATTTTTGATTTTTTTGATAATCCAATCATAAAAATTATTTGCAATTTCGAAAACAAGTGCTATTTTACCTGTCTTATAGTGAAGAACAGAAACAGAATTTTAACCATAAGAAGACAGGAGTACACGCCATGGCAGAAGATTTACAGGGTCTGCTGAACCGGATCCAGAACGATGGTCTCCGGAAAGCCGAAAACGAACGGGAACAGATCATTGCAGAAGCGAAAGCAGAAGCCGAAAAGATCGTAGCCGAAGCCAAAGCGCAGGCCGCCGCACTTGAAAAACAGGCTGCGGAAAGCGCCGCCGCCATGCAGGAACGGGCAAAAATCACGATCCAGCAGGCAGCCCGTGATATTGTGATCGGTCTGAAAGTCGAACTGCAGGAACGTCTGCGCCGGATCGCCAAGGGATCTGTTGAAGCTGCCATGACTCCCCAATTGATGGCTCAGTTGATCGGTGCCATGGCAAATGCATACGCTCAGGACAGCGCAAAAGGTATTGAACTGATCCTTTCCCAGAAAGATCTGGACAATCTGGAACAGGGTCTTTTCGCCAGTCTGAGCGCCGACCTCATGGCAAAGTGCGAACTCTCTCTGGGCAACGATTTCTCCGCCGGTCTGAAGATCGGGTTCAAGGACAACGACATCTTCCTGGACTTCAGCGATGAAGCACTGGCAGATGTGATCTGCGAATTTGTCGGTCCCAAACTCGCCGCCCTCATCAAGGGCTGAGTCTCCCTGCCCCGATGCAGGTGAAAGAAAGGACTTGACTTTATGGCGCACACCACACAACTTTATTCTCTGCTTGCCTCCCTGCCGGCAATCTCCATGCTGGAAAAGCCTTCCATTACTTCCGGGGCGTTTCTGGACGCGGCGGAAGCATTTGTGCAGGGGAAGGATCTGGAAGATCTCCGCGCCCTTTCCCTCATTCCCGCAGAAGGGAACACCTTCCCGAAAGGCTCGTTCGCTGCTGATTATACCGCATGGGAAACAGCTCTCCGCAGTGCGATCCTCCGTCTCCGTACCGCAAAACGGAAAGAAGCTCTTCCGGAATCCGGAAAACACGAACTTTCCTTTGAGTGCGATGCGGAAAGTGCGGCACAGCGGGCATACGCCGCGGCTGATCCACTGGAACGGGAAAAGATCCTGGATCAGGCTCGCTGGACAAAAACAGAAGAACTGACCGTCCGCAGCGTCTACGATCTGAACTGCCTCAGCGCATACCGGATCCGTCTTCAGATCGCCGAAAAATGGGCTGCCCGCAAGGCGGGTGACCCGGCTGCAAACATGGATGCCGCCGCCGAACGGCTGACCGGCGGAACGGAAAAAATCGAAAATCAATAAACATCAACATATCTAACGCAGGAGTATTTCTGCTATGCTGGACAACAATCTGGGACGCATTACCGGCGTCAACGGGAACCTGGTGACCGTAGAGTTTGATACCTACGTCACGCAGAATGAAGTCGCCTACGCAATTCTGGGCGAGAAGAAATTGAAAGCGGAAGTCATCCGTGTCCGGGGACGCCGCGCCGACCTGCAGGTCTTTGAAAGCACCGTGGGGCTGAAAGTGGGCGATCCGGTGGAATTTACGGACGAACTGCTCAGTGCAACGCTGGGACCCGGTCTGCTCACGCAGGTCTTTGACGGTCTCCAGAACCCCTTGAACAAACTGGCGGAAAAATCCGGATTCTTTCTGGAACGCGGTATCTATCTGGATGCCCTGGACTTCGATTCCGTCTGGAACTTCACGCCCACTGCAGGAGTCGGTGCAAAACTCCGTGCCGGTGATTCCATCGGCTGGGTCCCGGAAGGGATCTTTGAACATCAGATCATGCTTCCCTTTGCCTTCAACGGTATCTGGACTCTGACATGGGTCGCTGAGCCGGGTGAGTACGATCTGAAGACTGTCATTGCCAAAGCGGTCAACGAAAAGGGCGAAGAACGGGAGATCACCATGGTCCAGAAATGGCCCGTGAAGATCCCTGTGGACTGCTACCGGGAAAAACTTCTGCCGGTGAAGCCCCTCATCACCCAACAGCGTATTATCGACACCTTCTTCCCCGTTGCCCAGGGCGGTACGTTCTGTACCCCCGGTCCCTTCGGTGCGGGCAAGACCGTTCTTCAGCACTCCCTGAGCCGTTATGCGGAAGCAGACGTGGTGATCGTTGCCGCCTGCGGGGAGCGCGCCGGTGAAGTGGTGGAGATCCTCCGCGAATTCCCCGAACTGGAAGACCCCCGCACGGGCAAGACGCTTATCGACCGTTCCATCATCATTTGCAACACCAGCTCCATGCCGGTGGCTGCCCGTGAAGCATCTGTTTATACCGCCGTCACGCTGGCGGAGTACTACCGTCAGATGGGCTTGAACGTGCTGATGCTGGCAGACTCCACCTCCCGCTGGGCGCAGGCGCTCCGCGAAATGTCCGGCCGTCTGGAAGAGATCCCCGGCGAAGAAGCATTCCCTGCCTATCTGGAATCCCGTATCGCCAGCTTCTACGAACGTGCCGGTCTGGTGAAACTGAACAACGGCAAGACCGGATCTGTGACCATCTGCGGTGCGGTCAGTCCTGCCGGCGGTAACTTTGAAGAACCGGTGACGCAGGCAACGCTGAAAGTCGTGGGTGCCTTCCTCGGTCTTTCCCGTGACCGTTCCTCCGCACGCCGTTTCCCCGCCATCCACCCGCTGGAAAGCTGGAGCCATTACAAGAGTATCGTTGACGCCAAACAGATCGAGTTCGCGCGGGGCATCCTCCGCCGTGGTCAGGAAGTCAACCAGATGATGAAAGTGGTCGGCGAAGAAGGCACGAATACGGATGACTTTGTGATCTACCTCAAGAGCGAATTTCTGGACTTTGTCTATCTCCAGCAGAACACCTTTGACGCAGTGGATGCGGCATCCAACGAGGAACGCCAGCAGTACTGCTTCAGCAAGGTCTGCGAAGTTCTGAACACGAAATTCACCTTTGAAAGCAAAGATACCGCCCGCCGTTTCTTCCAGGAACTGCAGCTGATCTTCACGGACTGGAACTACATGCCCTTCAAGTCCGATTCGTTCAACAAACAGGAAGAGGTCATTGCCTCGAAAATTCAGGAGAATCTCCGCCATGCGTAAAGTCTATCACAGAATCATTCAGATCGCGGGTAACGTGATCACGGTGGAAGCCGATAATGTGGCTTACAACGATCTGGCGGAAGTGACCACCAGCCGGGGGACCTCCCTCGCACAGGTGATCCGTCTCGCCGATGGCAAAGTCTCCCTCCAGGTCTTTGCCGGATCCCGCGGGATCAGTACGGGCGACGAAGTGCGTTTTCTCGGTCAGCCCATGAAAGTCTCCAGCTCCGAAGATCTGCTGGGACGGATCTTCACCGGTGCCGGAAAGCCCCGCGATATGCGTGCGCCCATCGAAGATAAACTCATCGAGATCGGCGGGCCTTCCGTCAATCCGGCAAAGCGTATCATCCCCCGCAAGATGATCCGTACCGG
>JAGAPM010000321.1 GCA_017623265.1 Lentisphaeria bacterium
ATCTTAACCAGCTGCGGTGCAAAGGAATACATCAACACGCTGGTCAGTGCGGTAAAACCGAACACCACAAAGACCATCTTGCGGACACCTTCCCGGATGCGGTCCAGTTTCCGCGCGCCGTAATTCTGGGCAACGAATGTGGCAATGGCGATCCCAATCGTAAAGAGCGGTGCGATCGTCACCGTACCGATCGGAGAGGTGGCGGAGATCCCGCCCACCGCATCAGAACCGTATCCGTTCACGGCACGCTGCAGGATCACGATCCCGACGGATGTCACGGTAAACTGGAATGCCATGGGCAAAGCTACGCGCAAGTGTTCCCAGGTAAAGCGCCAATCCATCCGGAAGTCTTCTTTTTTCAGGCGCAGGATGGGGAATTTCCAGAGGGAATACGCCACGCAGCCAGCAAAAGATGTCACCTGGGCAAAAATCGTTGCCCACGCCACTCCGGTCACGCCGATGCCCTTGAAATAGACTAAATACAGATTCATACAGATATTGGGAATGTTGCCGTAAATCGAAAAATAAAGGGGCGTTTTGCTGTCGCCCAGTGCCCGCAGGATCGAGTTCAGCATGGAGTGCAGCACGATCGCCGACCCGCAGAAAAACAGGATCTGCATATACGCCGACGCATTTTCGATAAGTTCGGGCGGCGTATTCATCATATGCAGAACAGGACGGATCGTAAAACCGGCAGTAAGAAGCAAACTGGTGGAAATGATGAACGTGATCACGAAGGAGGTCCCGATGGATCGGCGCACATTGACCATATCTTTCGCCCCGAACCGCTGGGCGGTAACGACAGTCAAACCGCCGGTCAGACCGAAGAAAAATCCGAACACCAGAAAATGCAGCGAACCCGATGCCCCACCGACCGCGCCAAGTGCTTCTTTCCCCAGAAAATTACCCACCACATAAGTGTTTGTGATCTGGTAAAGATAGTTGCACAAATTCATCAACAGCAGTGGAAACGCAAAAAACAGGATCTGCCACAAAGGGTTACCGACGGTCATATCCTTCATTCTGCTCATAAGAAAATTCCTTCTGTTACAGTTCAGCTGCCCGTTCGATCCGGACCGGAATACCGTCCCGTTTGAGTTTCCGGATCTTCCGGAGATAATCCGGGACCACAATAACAGCAGCTCCGAACCATGCCACCGGATGTGCCAGACAAGCGCCATCGAACCCGATGAATTTAGTCAATACCAAAGCACATGCACAACGCATGATCATTTCCATAATTCCGGACCAGAACGGGGCTTTTGGATACCCCATTCCGGTAAGAGGCGGGGAACAGATGAAGAGGAATCCCAGTACCACATAGAACGGTGAAAGCAAACGTAAAAACCGTATTCCATACCGGATCGTTTCGGCATTTTCAGCCGTTTCCGGCAGAAAGATCGTGGCAAGGAACGGTGCAAATATCCATACCAGAATCGTGGATACTGCAGCATAGACCATAATGATCACAGCGGTTCTCCGCACCCCGACAATGATCCGGCGCAGATTCTGCGCTCCGAAATTCTGTGCACAGAAGGTAGAAAGCGCGGCAGCAATGGCAAACAACGGCATATAGACCAGTCCCCCCAATGCGGCTGTAGCAGAAATTCCACCTACGGCATCCTCACCAAGACTATTGACCGCATACTGGACGATCACCGTCCCAAATGCCACCACCACATTCTGGAAACCGGCAGGTATCGCCACACGCAAGTGCTGCCAGATAAAATTCCAGCCCCATTTCAGGTCAGCAAAATGCGGTACAAATTGAGGCATCTTCCAACAGAAGTAAATCACACCCAAAACCATCGGGATAAACTGCGCAGTCACCGTTGCCCAGGCAACACCGGGGATCCCCCAGCCGAATACCGCAACGAACAGCACATTCAGACCGATATTCAAAACACAGGAACAAACCATGATAAACAACGCCGCCATACTATCGCCCAGTACCCGGATCACCGAGATCAACAGAAGAAGAAGCACGTTGATCACCCCGGTAAAGAACAGGACCTTCATATAACTGGCAGCCCCACTGACCAGATTTTCCGGCGTATTCATCAGGTGGAGCATCCATTCCGTGGAAAAACCGGCAGTCAGCATCAACGGGAGCGCAAGACCGCTGATCACCAGTACGGAAAGCCCGATCGAACGGCGGACATTGATGTAATCCTTTGCGCCGAAACATTGTCCGGTGATAATCGGCATCCCGTAGGACAACCCCAGAAAGAAACTGATCGAGATAAAAAGCAGCGTTTCCGAAGCCCCCACCACTGAAGAAAGTGCCTCTTTCCCGAGATAACGCCCCACGACTGCCGCATCTGCGATCCGGTAAGTTTGTTGGCAGAGATTGGCGAGCAATACCGGAAATGCAAAACGAAGGATTTGCCGCAGCGGACTCCCTTTGGTCATATCTTCCATAGATAAAATTCCTGATTTATTTCTGAATTTTTGAGCATTTAATATACACCGTACTTTGAAAAGTACAATGCTTTTTTCCGGAGTCCGATCCGCTTACGCTCAAAAAAAACGGAAATTTATTCCACAGTGATCAGGGTATAATCCTTTTCGCGGAGAACTTTCTCCAGAAAATCCGCCGCTCCGGAGAGAGGAATTACATTGTCCTTCCCCCACAGAGCGAAGTCGCACCCCGCATGCACAAGATAGGTATTCCCCCGGAAGGACAGGGCGCCCTCCGGTTCAAGATAATAGGAGTGATGATAGACATAACGGGAAGCCGTCTCGAAGATATTGTTTTCGGTCCGGTAGTTTTCCGTGATCTGGGCAGGCTCGGCGAAGCTGTACATGGGGATCTCCTTCCGGATGCGGCATCCCCAGCCCTCGCCGCCGAACCGGCAGAAGTTGTCATGCACATAAATATTCCGTGTGATGCCGAAGCGGTTGCGCTGGTTGTAATATTCAATGGACCAGAAACAGTATTCGATGAGGTTGTCATGATACTCCACATTCTCCTGAGTCACATCCATTTCCTTGCAATCGTTGCACTGGTGGGTGATCCCGGTATCGTAGATCTGGTAGATCCAGTTGTTGTAAACGTGATAACCGTGGCAGCTTCCGAAGATCTCCACCGCATTTCCGTACCGGATCAGATACCGCCACAGGGACCCGCCGATGTAGTCAAAAATGCAGTTCCGCACTTCCAGACCATACACATCCCACATTGCGCTGACGCCGTGTCCGCCGCAGAGCGTGATATGCAAGTTGTCGATCGTCACCTGTCCCACGCCATTCCACAACTTGAAGGCATGCACATTTTCTGCGATCTCAATCTGCTTGAACCGTTCGCCCGGATTCAAACCAACGCATTTCAAATAAAGGGTTTGCATCTCAACATCACACCAGAAGTCCAGATCCTCCGCCTGTTCCAGATGGCGATATCCATCCGGTACATGACCAACCTGCAGCCACCCGAGGCGGGCATCGTATTTTCCCACAGTCCGGGGGTCGTGATCGAAGGTAAGCAGCCCCACATTATTCATTGGCAGAGTACACCGCCACACATCCGGCAGGGCGGATTCCACCCACAAGGCGGGATCGGCATAATTCCGGACGGAGGCACAGATCACCGGTTTCGCACCCTCCCCGTACGCAGAATAAAGGACGCCGCTGCAAGCGACAACCGTCCCGCGGAACATGTCGCCGCGCCGGAAAAGGACCGCATCACCCGACTGAAGGGACAGAGCATTGACCCGTTCCAGCGTCCGGATCGGTGTCGCCGGTGTCAAGCCGTCGTTAGCATCGTCTCCGTTTTCGCTGATGTAATAACAGGTTCCGGTGATGGAGGAAAGGTCGGTATTCCCCGACTTCAAACACGACTCTTTCATGGCATCGGCTTTCGCCTGATACTGTGCCAGAAGGGCAGAATTCGCAACAAGACTCCGGCTCATAAAACACTCCGAAATTAAGGTTATATATTATTTGTGGATAGATTTTACAGATACTTGCGGATCATGGCGATGACTTTTGCGGCGGCATCCGGCATGGCAAGGGCTCTGCTCCGTTCTCCGGCGGCCAGGATGGCGTCCCGGTTTGCGACCCAACGGTCGATCATGGACCGGAACAGCGTTGCCGTGCAGTCGGCATCCGCCACGATTTCTGCACCGCCGGCAGAAGCGAGCCACGCAGCGTTGTCGTCCTGATGTTGTTGAGCGGCAAAAGGATATGGTATCAGCATAGCATACTTTCCGAAATATGCCAGTTCGGAAACGGTACTACCGCCTGCCCGTGAGATCACAAAATCTGCTGCGGTATAAAGCAGGCTCATATTTTCAAAGGATTCCAGCACCAGCACTTTGTTCGGCTTACCGGCATAACAGGTCTCCGCCTGTTCTTTCTTACCCGGTCCGGTGAGATGGATCACCTGCAGGTCAGGGCTTGTGAAGTCAATATTCCGGTTGATCCGTTCTGCACCGAGACTTCCGCCGAAGACCAGCA
>JAGAPM010000322.1 GCA_017623265.1 Lentisphaeria bacterium
CGGCAATGACATTTTCATAGGTCAGCCCGAAAAGCGCTGCAATCTCGGACCGGACTTCTGTCGCCATGGGATCCGGATAAAGACGCAGCCGTTCGTAATCGAATTCCTCCAGCATCTTCCGGACACCGGGTGCCGGGGGATACGGGCTTTCATTGGTGTTCAACTTCAGAACATCGTTTCCCTTGGGCTGTTCACCGGGCGTGTAGCCGGACATGGCATCAATCGCCGGGCGGAAATAGGACACATACGGTTTTTCATTGCTCATTTGATCACACGGTCCCTTCTCACAGAAGCGCTGCGGCCGTGGGCATCCAGACCTTCCATCTCGGCAAACCGGAGTATATCATCCACCTCCGCCAGAAGCGCTTCTTCTGTATATTTGATTATACTGCTGCGGCGCATGAAATCTGCACCGGAAATTCCATGGAAAAACTTTGCTGTTCCGGCAGTGGGCAGCACATGACTGGGACCTGCCGTGAAGTCTCCTGCCGGTTCGGGCGTCCATGCCCCCAGAAAAATAGCACCCGCCGCCTTCACATTGGCTGCCACCTGTTCCGGATCGGCTGTCTGGATCTCCAAGTGTTCCGGAGCATACTCCCCGGCGATCTCTGCAGCTTCTGCCATATCCGCCGCTTCGATCAGGAAGATCCCCTTCTCCGTCACCTTGTCGATGGGCCCCTGACGGGTCAGCGATTCCTTCTGACGCAGATATTCCGCCCGGACAGCTTCCAGCATTTCCCGGCTGTCCGAAACGCAAACCGCCTGTTCCAGTCCGGATCCGTGTTCCGCTTGAGAAAGCATATCCGCCGCCACGAAGACAGGGTTTGCATCTTTGTCGGCAATGACCATGATCTCGGAAGGACCGGCAACCATATCGATCGCCACGGAGCCATAAGCCTTCTTTTTCGCTGCCGCCACATACGCATTTCCGGGTCCGACCAGTTTTTCAACTTTCCGGATCGTTGCCGTGCCGTAACCGAGTGCCGCCACTGCGTAAGCGCCGCCAAGTTTATAGATCTCCGTTGCTCCCGCCGCTTTCAGGGCATAAAGAGTCGCCGGATTGACTTTTCCATTCTTCATGGGCGGTGTCGCCGCCACGATCTCTTTCACGCCTGCCGCTGCTGCGATCCCGACCGTGTGGATCGAAGTGGAGACAAGCGGTGCCGTTCCACCGGGAACATAACACCCCACACGGTCCATGGGCAGAAACCGTTCCCCCTGAACCACGCCGGGACGGGGCGAGAAACTCCAGTCTGCGGGCAAAGTCTTGAGCGTAAACGCCCGGATATGCCCGAGTGCATTGCTGATCGCCCGTTTCATGGCAGGATCAACTGCACTCTCCGCTTCGGCAATTTCGGCTTCAGAAACAAGAAATTCCTGCGGAGTCAGCGTTACACCGTCAAATTTTTCCAGATAGCGGCAGATCGCTTCATCGCCGTTTCTCTGAACGTCATCCATGATCTCCGCAACAGCTTTTTCCACAGTGGCGGGCGCTGCCGGTCTCTGATAAAGTCCGGCAAGCAATTCGGCACGCTGCGGGTCATCACAAAAAATTGTCTGCATTTTTACTTCCTTAAAATTTAGAAAAAATAAATACTCCATAGTATAACACCGAACCATGACTTTTTCCAGTGAAATCCGTTAAAAAGATCAAAAAAAGTCCAAACAAAAAGAAAAGCGTATTTTTCATGCATGTATTTTGATGTCAGCACTTGAAAATTTCAGAATCTGTGGCATATTACTGCTCCGGTGATAACAAAAGCTCAAAACAACTTTTTATTACAGGAGATCTTTATGGCGAAGCGCACCGACATCAAAAAAATCCTGATCATCGGCTCCGGACCGATCATCATTGGACAGGCATGTGAGTTTGACTATTCCGGCACACAGGCATGCAAGGCGCTGCGTCAGGCGGGTTATGAAGTGGTTCTCGTGAACTCCAACCCCGCAACAATCATGACAGACCCCGGCACGGCAGATCACACTTATATCGAACCGCTCACTCCCGAATGTATTGAAAAAGTCATCGCCCGGGAACGCCCGGACGCCCTGCTCCCC
>JAGAPM010000030.1 GCA_017623265.1 Lentisphaeria bacterium
GGATTCGCCCGAAACACAGAATGATCATGTTCAGATCTGCGACAGAACGACCGAACTGCTTGCAGCCACTCCCTGTCCCTGCGGCGGAACATTTCTCTATGATCCGAATCGCCGTATAAGCGTCTGCAATAATTGCCAGCGTGTACGGCGCACCACAGCCAAACAGCAACTGGAACCGGGAGACGTGGTTGACGGCAGATTCAAGTTGCTGAAACTGCTCGGTAAAGGCGGCATGGGATCCCTCTTTCTCTGTGCGCCGCTGGACAATCCGGAAGCCCGTTATGCGCTGAAGACCCTCACAAATACATCCCCGCACAAATCCTCTGAATCCCAGCAGAAACGTCTGGTGCGTGAAGCCCGGCTTCTGAGTGCGCTGGATCATAAAAACATTGTCAAAGTTTATGAAGCGTGGCAGGATGAGACCAGCACCTATCTGCTCATGGAATATATCAACGGATCCAACCTGGAACAGATTAAACAGGGCGGCGAATTCGACTTCAATGAAGCGACCGCTCTTCAGATCATGTGGCTGCTTGCCGACGCCCTGCAGTATGCGTGGGAAACTCATAAGATCCTGCACCGGGACATCAAACCGGCAAACGTCATGATCGATGAATGGGGACATATCCGGCTGCTGGATTTCGGGATCGCAAAATCGCTTGACACCGTTGATACGACTGCCGTCACGATTCAGGGACACGGTCTCGGTACTCCCGGATACATGAGCCCGGAACAGTTCTCCAATCAGGATGTACTGAACTGCTCCACGGACATTTACAGCCTCGGCGCCACGATTTATTTTCTTCTGACCGGCAAACCGCCCTACGTCGGAAAAAATGTCATGGAGATTTTTGAACAGATCCTGACCAGAGAACCGGTTCCGCTGCATGAGATCAATCCGGAGATTTCCGAAAATATGTCCATGCTGGTTGCCGGTATGCTGAAACGGCACACCTATGAACGCCCGTTCAGCTGGAAAAAGCTGAAACTGGATATTGACCTTGTGGCGGAAGGGCAGCCGCCAAAACCGAATTGATCGAACTTTCCCGGAAGGCGGTAGTGCAGGAATATGTCTTTCACATTGCAGAAAGGTGATATGATCGATAAGTACTGTATCGAGCGTTGTCTCGGTTCAGGCGGCATGGGTGCGGTGTATCTGGTCCGGCACACCCAGCTGAATGCGTTGCGTGCCATGAAAGTTCTGCACTCCAGCGCTGCGGAAGAGGATCCGGAATTCCGGGAGCGTTTCATCCGGGAAGCGAAATTTGCCGCCAAGATCCAACATGCCAATATCGTTTCTGTGATGGATGTGGAACTGGAATCGGAATCCGGTTTTTCCTACATCGTGATGGAATACATTGAAGGACAGACCGTCAGCGACATTCTCCAACAGGGACCGATCACAGAAAAACAGGCGATCCATATCATCATTGAAGCCGCCAAAGGTCTTGCCTACGCTGCGGAAAACGGGATCGTTCACCGGGACATCAAGCCGGCGAATATCATGATCAAGAAAAACGGTGAGGTCAAGCTGGCGGATATGGGGATCGCCAAAAATATCAATCACAC
>JAGAPM010000323.1 GCA_017623265.1 Lentisphaeria bacterium
AGATGATCTACTGGGGCGTCGCTTATTGAGAAATGCAAAATGCAGAATGCATAATGCAAAATGAAGAAACAGAACAGGTCTGCGGATTGCGCAGGCCTGTTTCTTTGAAATATAGGTTTACATAATAGAACGGAGAAATATGGAGCGAATTTTGATTATCGGCTGCTCCGGGACGGGAAAGTCTTTGGGATTATTCTGCCATAACAGTTTGACTTTTCCGCGCAGTGTGCTATATTACACACTAATTATTGAAATTTTCATTAAAAAAACAATAACGAACGAAGGAAGTGAAGTATGTCCGGTCACAGCAAATGGGCGAATATCAAGCACAAAAAAGAAGCAACTGACAAGAAGAAAGGTCAGGCATTCTCCAAGATCGCCAAAGAAATCATGGTCGCAACGAAAGTCGGCGGCAAAGACCCGAACTCCAACATCAAACTGCGTATGGCTCTGGCATCTGCCCGTGCCGCAAATATGCCCCGTGAAAATATCGAACGCGCCATCAAAAAGGGCGCAGGCGAACTGGGCGATGTGACTTACGAAGAAATCACGTACGAAGGCTACGGTCCCGCCGGTACCGCATTCATCGTGGAATGTCTTACCGACAACAAGAACCGTACCATCTGCGATGTCCGCATGGCGTTTGACCGCAACGGCGGCAACCTGGCTGCATCCGGTGCAGTTGCATGGATGTTCCAGCGCAAAGCCCACTTCGTGATCGAAGGAGAAAACGCAGACGAAGAAAAACTGATGGATCTGGTGCTGGATGCCGGCGCAGAAGATATCACCGTGGAAAACGATGTCGCCGAAATCTGGGCGGCACCCGATGCCTTCGCCGACATCTCCAAGGCTCTGGAAGATGCAGGGATCGACTGCTCCGAAGCAGCCATCACCCGTCAACCTGAAAACACCGTTGAAATCAAAGAACTTTCCAAAGCTCAGCAGGTACTGCGCCTGATCGATAAGCTGGAAGATCTGGATGACGTTCAGTCCGTCCACTGCAATGATGACATTGCAGACGAGATCATGGAGCAGATCGACGCTGAATAAGCCATGATCATTATCGGCATAGACACCGCAATCCGCAAAACCGGCTACGGCGTACTGGAAATCACCGGTGCCGGATCATTGAAAGTGCTGGATTGCGGCGTCATTGCAAATCCGGCAAAGATGCCGCACAGCGAATGTCTGCGGCGTCTTTCCGGAGGGATTCGGGAATTGATCGAAGCGTTTCATCCGGATGCCGCATCCATTGAAGGAGCTTTTGCAAGCAGAAATATCAAAACGGCTATGATTCTGAGCCTTGCCCGCGGTGCGGTGATCGCAAAACTGGCAGAACACAGGATCCCGGTTTACGAATATTCGCCCAAAACAGCAAAACGGGCAGCTACGGGCAGCGGGGAAGCCTCAAAGGAACAGGTCGCTGCTATCATTGCAGCGCTCGGAGGACTGAATGTGGCGGATATTCCGAATGACTCGACCGATGCGCTGGCTCTGGCATTGTGTCACGGAACCTTGGCAGTACGGCCGGGCGGAGAACTTTTGCTGCCGAAGCCGGTATAATCGAATATAAAACGAATCTGATTGACTACAGGAGAAAAAAATGACTCTGACACACTACGGAAAAGATGTATGGCTGAAGATGCTGGTGATCGCCATTATCATCAACGTACTGATCTTCTGCACCGCAGAAATCGGTTTCTGCCCATTCCCGATCGCATCGGCACTGATCTGCTTTGTTTCGCTGGTCTGGGTTGCTGCCGCTGCTTTTTTCCGTGACCCGAAGAGAGAGATCCCCGCAGATCCGTCTCTGGTCCTTTCTCCTGCCGATGGCACGGTCCGTGACATCGAATTGATCAAAGGGGAATCCGTAGAATGTGAAGAGCTGCGCGATCTTTTTCAGGGGCAGGACATGCTCCGGGTCGGGATCTTCCTTTCCGTGTTCAGCGTTCATATCAACCGTGTTCCGCTGGCGATGAAGATCAAGTTCAGACACTACAAAAAAGGTGCGTTCCATGACGCCCGCGATGGTGCTGCGATCCGTGAAAACGAAGCCATGACCATCGGTGGCATCTGTGAGATCGATGGTGTCAAATTCCCCGTTGCCATAAAGCAGGTATCCGGCGCAATCGCACGCCGGATCGTCTGCCCGGTGGAAGCGGGCGATACCTTTGAAAAAGGCGCACAGTACGGTATGATCAAGTTCGGTTCCAGAACTGAACTTTATCTGCCCTGTCAGGGATTTGATATTACGGTCAAGATCGGAGACGGTGTCTGCGGCGGTACCAGCACGATCGCCAAAATCCTGCCTGCAGCAAAAGACAAACTCGCCCTGCTGTTCAAGAATCAGGAACAGCTCTGAATATAAGGAAAAACGTCTCATGAAACAGCGATTTAGAAACATGTTGGAACGCAACCGTTGGATCAAGGGTGTGCCGAACTCTCTGACTCTCTGCAATTCCCTCTGCGGTTTTGCATCGATCCTGATCACTCTTCAGGCATATAAGTTTGCAGAAGATCCGGAAAAGATGGCGGATATTTTTGCAATCAGCGCCATCATGATCCTGTTCGCCATGGTCTTTGACGCCCTTGATGGCTTTGCCGCCCGTCTGCTCAATGCCGGAAGCATGCACGGTCTGCAGATGGACTCCCTTGCTGATATGACGACCTTCGGCGTTGCTCCCGCCACCCTCGTTGCCGTGATGGCGCACAATGTGGAACAGTTGGATACCCTCCGGGAATATGTACCGATCTGCCTGCTTTGTGCAGTTTATCTCGGTTGCGCTGCGCTGCGCCTTGCAACGTATAATGTTCATGCCATGCTGGAAAAGAAAAGCTCGGAAAAGTTCTCCGGTCTGCCCTCCCCCGGTGCTGCTGCGGCAATCTGCGTGCTGGTGATCTTTTCCGCATATTGCCCCCAGCTGCCGAATGCGACCCTGATCCGCTATCTGCCTTTCTATGCTGCGCTGCTGGGGATCCTCATGGTCAGCAAGATCCCTTACATGCACTTTGCAAAATGGATCGTTTCAACAAAACGCAACAAGCGCAGACTGTTTTTCCTGATCCTGCTCTTCGCCGTCTGGATCGGTTCCGGTTTCCTTTATAACTGGTATGCCTTCCCGACTCTGGTGGTCAATGTCTATGTCGTCTGGGGTCCGATTGCTTATCTGGCAGTCAAACTGGGGCTGCTTCAGGCAAGAGTGGAATTTTCCCAGGACAACGACTGAGGATTCTGTTATGAAGGTTCTGATCACCGGCGGTGCGGGTTTTATCGGCAGTCACTTGACCCGCGCCCTCCTTGCTGCCGGACATCCGGTCACGGTGATCGATGATCTTTCCACCGGATCGCTTGACAATATCACATCTTTTCAGAGTGACCCGCGCTACCGTTTTATCAAGGGCGACATCCTTGTTTCGGACGAACTGGAAGCGCTCATCGCAGACTGCGATACGGTGTTTCATCTTGCCGCTGCAGTAGGGGTGGAACTGG
>JAGAPM010000324.1 GCA_017623265.1 Lentisphaeria bacterium
CCGATCGCAAGGACCAGCGCCAGCAGGGTCAGCAGGTTGATACTGTATCCGGCAAGAGCCAGCACGATAAACGAAGCGATCAGCGAGATGGGTACCGTAAATGCGGGGATGAGAGAGGCGCGGAGATCCCCGAGGAACAGGAAGATGATCAGCAGAACCAGAATGGCGGTGATGGTCAGGGATTCGATCACTTCATCAATAGCCGCCTGAATGAACAGAGAATCGTCCCGCAGGACCTCCATCTTCATATCATCGGGCAGGTCGGCGCTGATCTTTTCGGTCAGTTCCTTTGCGCCGAGAACCACACTCAACGTATTGGCAGTCGACTGCTTGGAAACACCGATCGTGATCATGGGTTCTTTGTTTGAGGTGAAGCTCTGGCGGAGACTACGGGGGGCAAGTTCCACTTTCGCCACATCGCCGAGCCGGATGAAATCTCCGTTGGCATTCTGTTTCAGAACCATATTGGAGAAGTCTGCCGGGGTATGATAACGGCGGTTGACGCGCACCACAAATTCCCGCTCGTTGGATTCAATTCTGCCGCCGGGGCTTTCAAGATTCTCCGATTTCAGAACACTCTGAATGTCATTCACTGTGATCCCGCGGGCTGTCATATTGAGCCGGTCCAGCCAGATTCGCATGGATTGCTCCTGCGCACCGAAGACATCTGCGCTTGCAACACCGTCGATCACGGAATAGCGGTCCACCAGATAACGGTCTGCATAATCCGTCAGCTCCATCGGGGTGCGTTTTGTGCTGGTGAGTGCAACGATCAACACGGGCATCCCGCTGGAGTCATACTTGGCAACCACGGGGGCGTCCGCTTCATCCGGCAGGTTTTTCAGAACGCGGCTGACTTTGTCCCGCACGTCGTTTGCAGCGGCATCAATATCCCGTTCGGTTTTGAATTCCAGCGTGACATTGGATCTGCCATCCATACTGTTGGATGAGATATTGTCCAGCCCTTCGATCCCCGCAACTGCGTCTTCAATGATACGGGTGATCTTGGTTTCGACAACGCTTGCCGATGCACCGTCGTAGTTGGTTCGGATCGAGATCGTCGGCGTATCAATATCCGGATATTCCCGGACAGCCAGTGTGCTCATACTGAGATAGCCGAATACGACCAGAAGCAGCATGAAGACAATCGTGACTACCGGTCGGATAATGGAAAAACGGCAGATTGTCATGACTTATTCTCCCGCCAGTTGAACCGTGACACCATTGGCGAGCTTGGAGATACCCTCATCCACATAGATCTCGCCCGCTTTTGCTCCGGAAAGCAGCACAACATCCCCTCCGGCACGGTTGCCCGTGGTGACTTCCCTGCGGGAGACTTTCTTCGTTTCCGGGTTATAAATATAGATATAATGGATCTCGCCCAGACTCTGAACCGCTTTTTCCGGGATCACGATCTGTTCCGCTGTCCCCAGTTCAATTGTCAGGTAAAGCAGCATGCCCGGCTGAAGCATCCAGTCTCCCTGCGGATTTTTGACATTGTTCAGAATACCCCGGACTTCCACACTGCGGGTCGTACTGTTCACATGGGTATCGATCAACTGGATCGTTCCCTCGAACTTTTTGCCGGGATATGCCACGCTCTTTGCATAGAATTTCTGTCCGCGGGAGAGATCGGCAAGATGCTTTTCCGGAACATTGAAGTCCACCTTGATCTTGGTGATATCATCCAGTGTGGCGATCGGCGTTCCGGGTGAAACAAGAGCCCCGAGACTGATCTGCCGTTTTCCGATAATCCCGTCATAAGGGGCGATCACAAGCCGGTCAGCCAGTTCGGTTTTCGCACTTGCCACTTGAGCTTTTGCCGTTTCCAATTTCGTTTTTGCTTTTTCCACATTGTTCTTTGCGCTTGCGACATTGTTGTTGGTCGTTGCCATCTGGGCTTTTGCGCTTTCCATCTGGATCTTTGCCCGGTCAAATTGTGTACTCTGGGCATCAAAGTCTTTTTCGGAGATTGCGTTATCCATATAGAGCCGTTCCAAACGTTCTTTTTCCCGTTCGGCTTCTTTCATATCCAGTTCGGCTTCGTTCAGTTTCAGCTTTGCCTCGTTCAGTTTCAACTCGGCTTCCTGTTGTGCCAGAACAGCATCTTTCAGATCCAGCTCGGCTTCCTGCAGCGAGAGTTCCGCCTGACTTAATGCCACTTTTTCCAGTTCGCTTTCCAGATACACCAGGATCTGCCCTTTCCGGACAAACTGACCTTCTTCAAAATTGATCTTACGCACGATCTCCTGTGTTGTTGCTGTCAGCACGATCGATTCGTTGGC
>JAGAPM010000325.1 GCA_017623265.1 Lentisphaeria bacterium
CGGTGACGTGTTCGAATCCGGGAAACTCCTTATCCCACTTTTCCAAAGCGTGCAGATAACGGATCATGGGGCTGTCTGCCGCACCGAAGTTTTCGCCGGACATCATCATGGGGATCCCCGGCGGATACGGGATCACGCTGGTAGCGCTGACACGGTTTGCCAGGCTGTCGCTCGATACGAACTCCACATCGCCGCTGACGATCCGGGCGTATGCCTGACGGGGTGTCAGAACCATTTCCGGCAGCCGTTCGAATGCCCTGTTCAGCTGTTCATCCGGCGTATTTTCTTTCAGGTATGCAAACATGTTATCGGCAAGATCGTGGAGTCCGCAGTTGCCGTACCGTTTCGGCGACAATGCGGCAAGACCGGGCAGGACTTCGGAAACCGGCGTATTCTTTTCGTATGCCCGGCGGAAGTTGAGCAGGGTATTGAGCAGCGTGCCCCACTTCCCCTTGGTGATCCCCATGGAGAACAGGAACATGATCTGGAAGTCCGTCGTTCTTGTCGGAACGATCCCTTCCTGATAGAGATAATAGGAAACCAGTGCCGCAGGGACGCCCTGTTCTGCAATAATGCCGTTCGTGTTCATACCGGGGGCGAGAATACTGACTTTGATCGGATCCAGCATGATCCAGTCATCATCTTCCAGGTCGTTGAAACCGTGCCATTTTTCACCTTTCCGGATCTTCCAGCAGCTCTGTTCGCCGATCAGCAAATCACGGGGTGCATCGGCAAAGTCGTACTCTTTGTTCTGCCGGGGACAACGCACTTTTTCCGGATTCCACGGTTTGAAGAACCAGCGGCCGCTTTTTTCCGCCTCCCGCTGGAGTCTGGCGCATGCCTGACGGAAATCTACGGCTTCGGCGATCACTTCACGGGTCAGGGAGATCCCATTGTTCTTCATCATGGCACTGGAAATATCGTTGGACGCACAGATTGCATAAAGCGGTGATGTGGTGGAGTGCATCATATACGCCTGATTGAACCGGTCAAAATCAATGGCTTTTCTGCCGTGCCGCACATGAATATAAGATGCCTGAGAGAGCGCATTGAGCAGTTTATGAGTGGAATGAGTCGCAAAAACCGTTGGACCTTTATGCTGTGCCGGATCGCCGTGCATGGCATAATGATCTTCATACACCGGATTGAACCAGGCGTATGCGTACCACGCCTCATCAAAATGGATCCGGTCCACCGATTGTTCCAACAGTTCTTCGGCACGGCGGGCATTGTAACAGATCCCGTCGTAAGTACAGTTCGTCACCACGGCATAGGTGGGCTTTCTTCCGTTGTGGGGAACGGTCACGGAATCGATTCCTTTCCGGATCGCCTCTCTGCTCATACGGCTGGGCGGAATCGGACCGATGATGCCGTAACAATTCCGGGTCGGCAGCATATAAACCGGAACCGCACCGGTATTGATCAGCCCCTGTTCAATGGATTTGTGACAGTTCCGGTCGCACAATGCCAAGTCGCCCTCACTCAGACATGCCTGCATGATCGTCCGGTTCGATCCACTGGTGCCGACAACCACCGAATAGGATTCGTCCGCCCCGAACACTTTTGCCGCATAGACTTCACTCTCGTGGAATGCACCCTCATGATCCAGCAGAGAGCCGATACTGCCACGCTCGATCCCTGTATCCGTACGGAACAGATTTTCGCCGTAAAAGTCATAAAACTTCTTCCCGACCGGACTCTTGGTAAAACCGACTCCCCCCTGATGACCCGGCGCCGCCCAGGAATATTCATGGCTTTTTTCATTGTAGCTCCAGATCGCCTTCATCAAAGGCGGCAGAAGCTCCGCACGACTCCGCTCAATGGCTGCCTGGATCCTGCCCGCAATAAAAACCGGGCTGTCTTCATAGATCCATACAAATTCATTGGCAAGTTCCATCAGACTGCTGGAGATCCGGCGCGTGGTCGCAGCACGATCCCCAAGCAGAAAGACCGGAATCATGCTCTGCCGTTCCCGGATATGTTCCAGCGCTGCCAGCCCGCCGCACTCCTCGCTGTCATCCACGCAGACAAGAAACGCATCGATATCCATATTGCTCTCAATAATCGGGAATGCCTCCTGCGGTGACATGGAACGGATCACCATGATATTCCGTTCCAGCAGCGCCTGAATCAGCCTGCCGATTGCTTTTTCCATAACCGGACAGGCATGAGCGGTCTTGTCCTCAATGATCAGGACCTGACGCATTTCCAGTTCATCGTTTTTCATCATCTCTTTTTCCCTCCCTGTATTACAATTTCACAACGCCGGTCACAAACAGGATCACCGCCAGAACGGCAATCGCTGCAATGATCCAGGCAGCACATTTTTCTTTCGCAGAAAAAACCTCACCCTGCGCTTCATGCCGCGCCCAAATGTAGAACGGGATCCCCAGCGCCAGAAACACAAATGCCATCAACAGATATTGTACGCCCGCAGCATAGATCATCCAGAGCGTATAGAATGTACCGGCAACGCCGCAGAAGAAGGCAAAGGCAGGCTTCACCGGCAGACCGGCAGGATATTTCTTCTCCGCACACAATTTCCAGAGAAACGCCGTGCAGGCAAAATACGGCGGCAGGATCATGACAGATGTCACGGAAAGCATCGTGTTCCATGCGTTATTTTCAAAGTAGACAAAAATCATGGTCAGCTGCATCACGGCACTGGTCACCCACAGAGCGACCGAGGGACTTTCATGGCTGTTTTCCCGGGCAAAGACTTTCGGGAATGTGCCGTCCTTCGCCGCTGCATACGGAATCTGGGCGATCATGATCGTAAACGCAAGCCAGCTGGTCATCAGAGCAATGATCACGCCCAGATTCATGACCCAGCCTCCCCAGCGTCCAACGATACCAGCAAGGATCGGCGCTGTGGAAGGATTGGAAAGATTTGCCAGTTCAGCCTGACTCATACGCCCGAACGGCAGCAGGGAAAGCAGTACATAGATCGCAAGACAACCAAGGAACCCAAGCACGGTCGCCATACCCACATCACGCTGGCTTTTCGCCCTGCCGGAAATGACTACCGCACCCTCAATGCCGATAAACGCCCAGAGCGTAACCAGCATGGTGGACTTCACCTGCGTCATGATTCCGCCCAGTTTCGGCGTGCTTTCACCCCAGAAATCCAATGTGAAATGATCCCAGTGGAAACAGAACAGCATCACAAGGATGAAAAGGAAGATCGGAACCAGTTTGCAGATCGTGCCGGCAATGTTCAGAAACGCTGCCTGCTTCACGCCACGCAGAACTGCCCAGTTCATCAGCCAGATCACCGCCGAGCCGCCAATAATGGACCACAGATTGTTCCCGCCCGTAAACACGCCCGGGAAGAAGTAATTGAGCGCATCCATCAGCAGAACAGCATACGCCACATTGCCGAAAATGTTGCAGAGCCAGTACGCCCACGCCATTTGGAACCCCGCAAATTTCCCGAACCCGATCCGGGCATAGGCATAGATCCCGGTGGTCGCATCCGGACACGCATCCGATAGGATCCGGAACGTATTCGCCAGAAAATAGATCCCGATCCCTGTGATCACCCATGCAATGATCACCGCTCCCACCGATGCCGATTGAGACATGTTCTGCGGCAGACTGAAGATCCCGCCACCGATCATGGCACTCACTACGATTGCCGCCAACGCAGCAAAACCAAGTTTTTTGTTTTCTTCCATCCTTTTTCCCTCCGTGTTTGGATTTGGAAAAAAAGACAACATTCCGGAAAAAAAAGTTTCACCACCACGAAAAAATGACTTTTTTTTAACTTTTTTCAATTTCACACTTGATTTTTTTCCGTTCTGTGGTACATTAAAAGCATTGACCAACTTCGAGCGGGCATAGCTCAGCGGTAGAGCGCCACGTTGCCAACGTGACTGTCGAGGGTTCGATCCCCTTTGCCCGCTC
>JAGAPM010000326.1 GCA_017623265.1 Lentisphaeria bacterium
ATCGAAGAGGACTTCCACGCCCAGTTTATCCAGTTCATCGCTGAGTTTTTCAGCGGCTTCGCCCACACCGTCTTTGTCCGGATTCAGGGCACAGACCTGCACCTGATAGGGCGCAATGCTCATGGGCCAAATCGGACCGTAGTTGTCATGACTTTCTTCCACTACAGTCGCCATGGTTCTGCCAACGCCGATCCCGTAACAGCCCATGATCATGACCTGCGATTTACCGTCCTTATCCAGATAGGTGCAGTTCATGGGTTTGGAGTATTTCGTACCCAGCTGGAAGATGTTACCGACTTCGATCCCGTGACGGAACTGGAGCGGCTCACCGGTGACCGGACACGGGTCGCCTTCACGGACGCAAGCCACGTCAGCCACGATCCCGCCTTCCAGATCTCTGCCATAGTTGAAGTTTTTATAGTGCTGATCGGCTTCGTTTGCGCCAACAACCAGGTTGGCAGTACCAGCAGCGGAGTGGTCCACAACCAGGATCATTTTGCTCTGATCCAACCCGATGGGGGAAGCATACCCCGGCACGGAACCGACAGCGCGGATCTGATCATCCGTTGCAAACTTGATCTCGTTCAAGCCAAGCAGGTTTTTCAGTTTACATTCATTGACTTCAAAATCGCCGCGGATCAGCACGAAAATCAGTTTCTTCCCTTCGGCATCGGAGTAGAACACCGCCTTACCGGTCTGATATGCTTCCACGCCGAGGAAGTTTGCCACTTCTTCAATCGTTTTCTGTCCGGGAGTCGCCACTTTTTCCATGGGCAGTTCATCGGCGGCGTTCTTTTCGAATTTGAGTCCGGAGACTGCAACTTCCCGGTTCGCCTTGTAGCTCTTGCCGTCCGGGGAGAGGAAAATGCTGTCTTCGCCGCAATCTGCCAGCGCCATAAATTCATGGGAGATGCTGCCGCCCATCATACCGGAGTTGGAGAGGATGGAGACCACATTTTCAGACCGACACGACGATAGATCTTTTCGTATGCGGCATGTGCGCGTTCATAATATTCATCCAGTGATTCCTGACTGGTATGGAAGCTGTAAGCATCCTTCATGGTGAACTCGCGGACACGGATCAGACCGGCTCTGGGGCGGGCCTCGTCACGATATTTTGTCTGGATCTGATAGACCATGACCGGCAGCTGTTTGTAGCTGTTGACTTCGGTACGGACCAGCTGAACCACGGCTTCTTCGTGCGTCATACCGAGCAGCATTGCCTTATCGTTGCGGTCTTTGAAACGGAGCAGTTCTTCGCCCACGCTTTCATAGCGGCCGGATTCCTGCCACAATTCTGCGGGCAGAACCACAGGCATCAGGACTTCCTGACCGTCAATGGCGTTCATCTCTTCACGGATGATTTCTTCGATCTTGCGGATAATGCGCTTCGCTACGGGAAGAAGGGAGTAGATCCCGGCAGAAACGGGGCGGATGTAGCCGCCGCGGACAAGGATCTTGTGGCTGTCTGTCTTTGCATCTTTGGGGTCTTCACGCAGGCGCTTGCCGACCATTTGGGACATTTTCATTTTCATGATGTCTTGTTCTTTCTTTTATTTCAATAAGGTTTCTGTAAAATATGTGCTTTCGTAGCCGTGTTCTGCAAGGGAACGGATCATGGTCTCCATGCGTTCCAGATGATCCGGCTGATAATTTGAATAGAAGGGATAGGCATATTGCTCATGGTCACCCACCAGCAGGAAACGGCGTTCATCGGCGGCGTAAGCGGCTTCCATACACGCTTCCAGTTCAGCCGGATGAGAGAAGTTTGCCATCGTCACCAGCTGCAGTTCCAGCTGATTGAACTCGTAATTGTATTGGGCAGGATATTTTCTGCCCGCAGCGGCAAACCGTTCCTCCCACTCCCGTGCGGGCAGCGTGTAACAGTTCATGCCCGCATCCGCAATATATTTTCTGCTTTCCGCACTGCTGATGTGGTAAAAGTGCATCAGGACCGGTTCGATGTAAGACTGTTCCCCGGCATAGCGGCAGATCTCCGCCTTCAGAAGACGATGATGTTCCGGCAACTTTTCGGGATGAGCTTTGCTGTACGGCGCATCCGGGAACTCGCTGTACGCATGAAACGCCAACCGCAACCAGTCTGCGTTGTCTGCGAACTCACTTTTGTAGCGTTCATCCAATTCGGCAGTAGTGAATCCGGCGGGGTCGTGCGCATTGTGGAAGAAGGTGTTGAGCGTGACTTTCATGCCGTATTCTTTGTGCAGCCTGCGCAGATTCGCCAGATGGAAGGAATCGAAGATGGATTTGTACTGTTTGCGCACAAGTTCCGTCAGAAAGAACACATTGTCGTCAATGAAAAAATTGTAGCGTTTCCGGGGATCCAAATCACAGACAAAACGGCGGGTAACCGTATTGATCCCGTCGCTGACGGTAACAGAATTGAAAGCACGCTCCACGGTAACAGGGATGGAAAAAGTGCCGTCCGCCGCTGCAACTGCACTCGCTCCGTTGTCCAGTGTAATCGTCCTGCCGGGAAGCGTTCTGCCGGCAATCACCGTCTCTTTCGAAATCACCAGTTCCCCTTCAACGGGGACTGTAATAACAAGCTGATCCATTTTCTGCCGCTCCTGTGTTCTGTATTTTCCGGAAATAAGGTACAATACTTTAGCACAAAACAGCATTTTTTCCAGTATAAAAAGAAAAAAGATGAAAAAAAGCGTATCTTAACAGAAGCAGTAAGCGGCAATCCCGCCAACGATGGCAGCCGTGCCACCGATCACATACCAGTTGGTAGACTCTTTGAACACAGTCACGGACCAGACCGAGTACAGGGCAATGCAGGTGCCGATGGCAATGGGGAAGAAGCAGGCGTTCATACCGACAACTTTGAGTGCATCCATGGCGTGATACTGGACGGTCTGGGAAATCACCCCCTGAACCAGATAGAAAAGGATCACATACAGCGCTTTTTTCGTAATGCGGAACCCCTTGTCCTTCACGGCGATCTTGCCGCCGATGATCGCTGCGAATCCACCAAGCGCTGCAAGAACCGGGCGAAAACCGGCGGTATCTTCGAAAGGCATATAACTGGTGGCAGAAAGCATTGCCTGCCCGATTCCGAGAACAAGAAAGGAGATCAGCGCCAGCGTGATCCCGTAGGCGGGGCGGGGCATTTCCTGTGTCTTTTTTGCCGGACTGAAACTCAGGACCAGCATCCCGCCCACGATCACTACCGTACCAATGACCTTCAGCGCGAGCCACGCCTCATTGAAGATCAGCGTAATGCTCAAAAAGGGGATGATCAGCGCACTCTGACCGATCGCCCAAGCCACGGAACTGCGGCAATATTTCATACTCCATTGCAGCACATAACCGCCGGCGGCATTGATGCAGCCTCCGGCGATCACAAGCCAGCAGAAACCGGCATCCGGCATTCCCGCGCCATCGGTATGAATGTTCCAGCCAAGGATCGAAAGAAGCACCACGATCGTCAGTGAAGCATTGACCAGTGCAATGTCAAAGACGCTCAAATTTTCTTTTGCGATAAATTTATATGCGATTCCGACCAGCGACCAGAGGAAGCCAATGAACAGCGTAAGCAGGATACCGGTTACCATGTTGCGTTAAACCTTTCTTAAACTCAATCCCAGGTTTTGCCGAAGTCAACCACATCGACCCATTCGCCGTCTTTACGGGCGGAGAGGTCTGCGGCGGCGCCCATTGCCATATACATGGCGGCATCCCAGGCGCTGATGGCAGGTCTGCGGTTTTCCGCAACGGCAGACACAAATTCGTGGACAAGGTACGGGTGGGATCCGCCGTGACCGGCAGGCACAAAATCGTCCCCTTCCTTCACCTGATCGCCGTTCAGCATCCGGTTGAATGCAAATGCCACTTCCGGCGGCAGGGGATCCCGCATTTCGGCGTCCGTGACTTTTGTCTGGACGTTGGGCTTGATCTCGGGTGTGGGTTCCGTTCTGCCGTTGTTACGCCAGTCGTTGTACGCATAGCTGCCCCGGGTGCCGTAGATCCGGAAGTCTTCGTCATGGAGTCCGATATTGGCAGAGATCTCCCGCAGTTCAGCACAACGGAACGCGGCTCCGTTTTCCATCTGGAAGAAGGCGGTCACATTGGAAAATTCCGAGTGGGCGAAGAACGGGTCGTTGTTCCGGTTGCGGTAACCGACCGCTGCGACTTTTTTCGCCTTGCTGCGCATGACTTCCGTCACACCGGAAACGGAGTGGGTGGGATAGCTGAAAGGCGTGGTCTTGCAGCCGCGATCGTAATATTTTTTCAAAAATGCCGCCGCCTGCTGACCGACTTTGCCCTGCTGACGGCTCTTGCTGACTTCACGCAGGGAACACCAGCTGTCCAGGTCGTGGGCATATTCGGCTTCAGCATAAACAAAATCGCCGAAGAGGTTCTGCTGCGCCATCCGTTTGCAGAACATGGTCTGGGGACGGTAGAACGTGGTTTCGCCCAGCATGTATTCCTTACCGGTCTTCTGGACGGTTTCAATGATCTTTCCGCACCAATCCAGGATCTCATCGTAATCCGGCAGGCTGATCACGGGGACCGCAGAGTAAACAGTCTTCCCACTCTCCATCGCCTGAATACACTGGGGAGCATGAAGCCACGGCTGGGTGATGATGGCGAGCGCATCGCAATCGGATTTGCAAATCTCATCGAACGAGGTGGTCAGATCTTTTTCGCTGATCTTGCCGGAACTTTTGAGTTTTTCATACTGATCCTGCACGCGGTCCTCCTCCGCATCACAGAGCGCCACCGCATCGACCAGCGGGTGAGCTGTAAAAAGCGGCGAAAATGCCTTGCCGAAACTGCCGAGACCAACGAGACCGATTTTGATACCCATGTCATTTTCTCCTTGTGATTTTTTTGACTTTGTGCGGGTCACTGAAGATAATTTAGCTTGACTTTTCCAATTTTGCATCTTGATTATATCCGTTTTTGTTATATATTTTGCAGAGAAACTTATATTTTTGCAGAGGAGCAAAAAAAATGAAACTGCCAAAGATCATCTACCCCGGGGTATATCATCATCCGGAGCACGGACACGGCGTCTGCCCGCACAAACGGCTCAACCTCACGATCAGTGGACTGGTCAAGTCCACAAGTTATGATTCAGCCGGAAAACTGTTGAGTTCCTTTGATGGCATGTACGGTCCGGCAAAACCTTCCCTCAGCATCGGTTTTCCGGGCTTTCATTCGGATTATATTTACGGCGACCACCGGGAAAACTGGGTCATCAGCTTTATTTGGGATGCGTTGAATTACGATCCGGAAAAATCCTGTCTGACGCTGGATTATGAGGGAGTTCTTCTGGAAATGCCGCTTCATTTGGAACTGACGCCGGCAAAAGTGGAAATGCTTCGCACACAGTGCCGCACGATCCGGGAATATCATTTGAGCGCAATTCCGGCGAATCAACTGGCAGCATCCATCATTCTGCAATCGCTCTTTCTCCAGTTTCTGCAGGCGCCCCGGGGCGAGGATGATGCCGTGGAACAGCTGAAAAAACGGCTGGATCAGGACGAAAACTGGGAGATCTCCATTCTGGACCACTGCAAAGCCATCGGGGTGGGCAGGGATACCCTGCGCAATAAATTCATGGAACGGTACCGGATCGCACCCGGGGAATACCGGATCCGGAAACGGCTGCAGAAGATCCAGGACCTCTTCGCACGCACGGACCTTTCGTTAAAAGAAATCGCATTCTCGGTGGGCATGAAAAATGCCACACATCTGAACAGTCTGCTGCTGCAATATTACGGAAAAACGCCCTCCGAACTGCGGAAAGAATTCCGGCAGCAAACCTCCGGAGATCCGAAACTTACTGCAGACGCATGGAAGGCATTTGACTTCCAGGAAGATCCTTTCGAGGGCTGCCGGTAAGAGTATCCAACGGTACCAGCGTGTCGATCAGCCCCCAGCGACGGGAAACCGGCCAGAACACGTTAAGCGCCCGTCCGATCACATTCCGGCGGGGAACCGGTCCCCAGTAACGGCTGTCAAGACTGTTGTTGGAGTTATCCCCCATGGCGAAATAATGGTCTTCCGGCACCGTGTATTCCATGCCCTCATACAAAAATCCCCAGTCCTTCGGAGAAACCGGAAGATGTCCGTGATATCCGCCCTTCCCGGAGTAGAGTTTTTTCATACGGGGCGCGACCTCATAGACGGGCTTGAACTGCGCTTCTCCCGCAGGACGGACGTACAGCACATTTTTTACGATCTTGAGGGTATCTCCCGGCATTCCGGCAATACGTTTGATGTAGAAAAATCCTTCCAGCGGACTGCCTTTGTATTTCAAACCTTCCGTTGTAAAAATAAAGATTTCGCCACGCTCAAAATCCTTGAAGTGCTGGCTCATCCGGTCCACAAAAAGATGATCTCCGGAAGTCAGCCAGCCGTCACAGACAACCTCTCCGGGGCGCAGATAACGGGCAGCCTCCGTGCCATTTGGATCGGTCACCCGGGTCCCGAACACATCCAGATACATTTTCGCCATCGGTCCGAGATAAGGGTCTGCCTCCTTCCGGTCAATATAATGATTACCGAAAAGCGTAGGCTGCATACTGCCGGTGGGGATCTGGAACGGTTGAAGGAAAAGCGCCCGGACACCGAAAGCAACGGTCAGTGCCACGATCAGCACATCCAGCACAGAACAGATGGTATGCGCCGTGTTGTTATGACCGATCACGGATGAAAATTTCGTTTCGATCTGCTCCACATTTCCGGCAGGATCGGCTGCCTGTTCCGCCAGTTTTTCCAGTGTTTCCACCTGTTCCGGCGTAAGGATATCCCGATCATAGTGGATGGCGGCTCGGATCGTTTCCGCCAGATCCTTATGCGCTTTGCGTTTTTTGCGCGCTTTGTACCATTGGAGCAGATTCATAACACTCAATTTTCGTTGGATTTCAACACTTCAATGAAAGCTTCCTGCGGAATGTTCACACGCCCGATCTCTTTCATGCGCTTTTTACCTTCCTTCTGCTTTTCCAGAAGTTTCCGCTTACGGGTAATGTCACCGCCGTAACATTTGGCAAGCACATTTTTCCGCAACTGACGCACCGTTTCACGGGCAATAACTTTCCCGCCGACCGCAGCCTGGATTGCAATCTGGAACATCTGCTGGGGAATGACACCGGCAAGGCGTTCCGCCAGCGTTCTGCCCCGGTTGTAGGCAAAATCCGTATGCACGATACTGGCAAAGGCATCCACCGGATCCCCGTTCACA
>JAGAPM010000327.1 GCA_017623265.1 Lentisphaeria bacterium
CCTGGCAGGAATACGCCTTTTTTTGGATTAAGAAAGGAATCTTTGAAATGACAAAACGCGCAATGGCCATTGGGTGCCATCCTGACGATATTGAATTTATGATGGCTGGAACTCTGCTGAAGTTGCAGAAAGCAGGCTATGAAATCCACTATATGACAGTTGCCAGCGGCAGTCTCGGCACGAATCAGTACGACTTTGAAACGATCAAACGGATCCGCAGAGACGAAGCGAAAGCCGCAGCAGAATCCATTGGCGCGATCTACCACGAAAGCGTCTGTGATGACATTGAAGTCTTCTATAACCTTGAATCGATCGGCGGCGTGCTCAAATCAATCCGGGAAGTTGCCCCGGAAATTATCCTGACCCATGGGCCATATGATTACATGGAAGACCATGTCTGCACCGGCCGTCTTGCAGTCACGGCAGCTTTCTGCCGCGGTATGGGCAATGCAAAGACTGCCCGCCCCTCTCAGAAGTTCGACGACTTCCTTACGGTCTATCACGCCATGCCGCACTCGCTGGTGGATACCCTCCGCCGTCCCGTGATCCCCGGCATTTTCGTGAACGTGGAACCCGTGATCGAGATGAAGAAGCAGATGCTCTCCTGCCACAAGAGCCAGCAGTCCTGGCTGGATGTCAGTCAGGCGACAAACTCCTACATTCAGGGGCTGGTGGATGGCGGCAAGATGATCGGACGCCTCTCCAAAAAATACGAGATCGCCGAAGGCTGGATCCGCCACAACCCGGTCGGATTCTGCGAAAAAGATGACGATCCCCTGATGGAAGCGCTCGGCCCCGCCGGTGTCGCATTCATCAACGAGGAATTTGAAAACGCCATCAAAGTCGATTTCTGATCGAACGGAACACGGAAGGTCCGGCAGATGAAGTTTACTGTTCTCGGCAGCGGCGGCTCGGAAGGAGTGCCCTCGCTTTTCTGTACCTGTGCCAGTTGCGAACATGCACGGCGCAATCCGGAAAGCCCCGATTACAGAAGATGTACCAGCTACCTCATTGATGATGATACGCTGATCGACTTCGGTCCGGACCTGCGTGAACAGATGCGCCTGTTTCATGTGGACTACGCAAAGATCAGGCGCGTTCTGAATACCCATTGCCACGGCGACCACCTCAATCTGGAGCTGATCGGCCGCCGTGGTTCCCCGAAGTTCGCCCTCAATCCGCCCGTACTGGATTTTTACGGCGATGACATGCCCCAGCGCTGTGTCGGCGGAGAAAGCGGCGGCGGATTTGCCTACGCTTCCATGCGGTCCTGCCCCATTCATCCCGGCGAACGCCTGACCACACCGGATGGCTCCATGGAGATCTTTGCGGTCCGTGCCGACCACGATCCCGGAACAACTCCCCTGAATTACATCCTTACCCGCGGCGGAAAATCTCTGCTGATCGCCAACGATACCGGATGGTGGTCCGATGAAACGTGGGAGATGATCCGCCATTGCGGATACAAACTGGATGCCGCCATTATCGACTGCTACGGCGCCACACGCAATCCCGACCTGGCAAAATCACACATGGGCTTGAATGTTTACCTCAAGTTCCGCGCACGCCTGATCGAATACGGGCTGATGACAGAACAGACGCCTAACTTCGGAACCCATTTTGAGCATCACAGCGTTTGCCCTCATGAAGAACTGCTCAAGGTCATGACACCCCTCAATGTCACGCCCGCTTACGATGGACTCGTGTTCGAGTTCTGAATAACTGATATTTTTTTCTTTGAGCTTATTTATTTTTGGGAATAAAGGGAATTAACTCTCCGTCCGATTTGTCCGGCAAATAAATCCCCCGTGCCGCGACGAAGCGAAGCGCAG
>JAGAPM010000328.1 GCA_017623265.1 Lentisphaeria bacterium
AGTATGAAAAACTTCGGCAAAGTCAAGAATGGAATCAAACATTCAAGACAAAGGAGCCGAAGAAGATGAAGTCAGCACCACAGGATTTATTGAAGCCATAGTTTTTGTTAAACTCATACTTCAACGGGAATCCGCATTGCGGACAGCGTAGGTTGAATAGATCGACTACTTGCATATTGATGTCTGCATCAACAGGAAGATTGTAGTCGTTAATGAGTTCAATCAAGAAACGCGATGGACGATTTTTAGGCGCTGCAATATAGACTCGGTTTTTAGTGCGGGTCATCGCTACATAGAAGAGTCGCCGCTCCTCTGCGAACGGCATGCTGTTGTCTTCGTAGGTGACCAGCTGCATGATAGGATCATCTTCGATTTGACACGGGAAACCGAATTTTCCTTCAAACATATTGATCAATATAACGTTATCGTAACCAAGTCCCTTTGCACTGTGGGCAGTCATAAAAGATAGTTTAGCGTTTGGATGCTTTACGCATTGAATCTGATTCCCGGGGAGCTCTTTAAATACACCGGTATTAAAAAGCTTGCTCATGTCATAATTGTATCGACCAATCAATAGAATTGACTTGTCTGCTCCGTATTCTGCAATGATTTCGCCGATGATATTTTCAACAGTAGCGGCTAATGCTTTCATCGGCTTAACACTGTCATCAAACACTTCAAGGATCCTCATGCTGACGGTGTTTTTGATTGCGTCTATTTGCTGCTTTGTCTTGTTGCCGATTGCCTGTCCGGGGTCTGCCGCGTTATACAGATCAAGCAAAAAGACCGTAAATTCGTATCCGCTGGAGACATCATGGAAGGCAGGGCGGCCTGCTTCAGTTCCATCGGGCTTACATACGGTAACGAGCGGAACGCTCTCTGGGATGTGTTCCGATCTGCCACTGAAACAGTAAGCTTGTTGGACAACTTTGCCAAAGTAGAGCTGAACCGCTCCGGTTCAGCCGAAACAGAACGGTCATCCAGATACAGCTTCAGCAGCAGGGGGGGCTTTCCGTGCGAGAGCATACCGTATCCAACTGCTGGCGCATCCCGGAGGTGAACAGTTTATCGGCCACGTTTACTTTCTGGGTTCCAACACTGGCAGTTGTTTAGCCATGCTTTGCGTTGGGCACATTGGCGCGCAAGCCGCTCTTTTGCTGTATGGTTTCCACATGCTTTTCCAGCTCCGTTGCGGCAAGGGCACCGTCACTGGTAGCTGTGACCACCTGCCGCAGCGACTTGATACACACATCGCCCGCCGCGTATACACCATCGACACTGGTTTTTTGTGAGGCGTCGGTCATGATATAACCCTGCTCGTTCAGCTCCACTGTTCCTTTCAGCATTTCGGTGTCGGGCGCGTACCCGGCTAAAACGAAAACGCCAAAGGTTTCGCCGGCGGGACTGTTCACTTCCGTCACTTCTCCGGTGGCAGTGTTTTTATACCGAGCATAGTGAAGCCCGTTTTTGCCGGCCACTTCTTCCAGAACAGTGTTGGTCAGAACTGTAATCTTTTCGTGGTTTTTTGCCTGATCCGCAACAGACGCGGCGCAGGAAAAATCGTTTTTGCGGATGAGTATCGTCACGTGACGGGCAAATTTCGTCAAAAAAACACTTTCTTCTGCTGCGGCATAACCGCCACCCACCACATAGATATCTTTTCCGGCAAAGAACCTGCCGTCACAGGTGGCGCAGTAGGCAACGCCCCGGCCTTTGAACTCTTCTTCGCCCTTGAATCCAACCGTTCTGGGATGAGTACCGGTGGCCAGCAGTACCCCGAAACAGTGGTAGTCGCCCCGGTTGGTGCGAACGGTTTTCATATCCCCGGAAAGGTCAAAAGCAGTAGCTTCCTCCAGCGCAAACTCCGCACCAAATGCTGATGCCTGTTTCTGCATCGTATCCGCAAGCGCCTGTCCACTGGTCCTCTCAATGCCGGGATAATTGACTACCTCGTTGGTAATGGAAATCTGACCGCCAAACTGCAGCTTTTCCAGAACCAGAACCCGGTATTTCG
>JAGAPM010000329.1 GCA_017623265.1 Lentisphaeria bacterium
CACCGGCGAGAGCAAAAATCTTGGTTCCTTTGCCTTTTTCCGTACCGATGGCAGCGAAGGCATCCGCTCCGATGCTGAAGAGGGGAGCGATATTGCAGAAGGTTTCCACGTTGTTGATGGCAGTGGGGAGGGTGTTCCAGCCGCTGTCCGTGGGGAAGGGAGGACGGAACCGGGGAGTGCCGCGCTTGCCTTCGAGGGAGTGGATCATTGCCGTTTCTTCACCGCACACGAAAGCACCGGCACCTTCCTTGATGATGATCTCCAGGGGCTTTTCACGACCGGGGAGCATGTGCAGGTTCGCTTCTTTCATTGCGTCGATGGCAATGGAAAGGTGCTTGATCGCCAGCGGATATTCCGCACGGCAGTAGATGAAGAGCTTGGTTGCGCCGGTAGTGTATGCGCCGATGAGCATGCCTTCCATCATCTGGAATGGCACGCTTTCCATCATGGAGCGGTCCATGAACGCACCCGGGTCGCCTTCGTCCGCATTACAAATGAGGACTTTTTCCGGGACCTGTTTTGCAGCGAGGAAGCTCCACTTCATGCCGGTGGGGAAGCCAGCGCCGCCACGACCGCGGAGACCGGCTTTCTTGACTTCATCCACGACCTGTTCGGGCGTCATGGCGAAAGCCTTTTTCATGGATTCGAAACCGCCGTTGGCGATGTATTCCTGCATGTCGATGGGGTTGATCTTCCCGGCGAGGCGTGTGACCAGCGTTTTTTCCAGTTCTGCACGGCGGGCGGGGATGGAAAATCTGCCTTCTTCCGTGAGGTTCAGGATACCGGCGGCATCTTCGGGTTTGACTTTGCTGTAAAAGACGCTTGTGCCGTCTTCACATTCCACTTCCACGATCGGTTCGGCGTAGCAGTGACCGAAGCAGCCGACGCCGATGACGGGAACATCCGTTGCGGCGTTTTTCAATGCGTCGAAGACCTGACCTGCACCGGCGGCAATACCGCAGGAAGCGGTACCGACTTTGATTCTTTTGATTGCAGCCATATTCTTACCTCAGCCGAGTTTTCTGTATTCGTTCAGGATCTTCGTGAGACCTTTGCGGTCCAGCTTACCATAAACTTTGCCGTTGATGGACATGACCGGAGCGAGGGAGCAGCAGCCGAGACAAGCCACGGTTTCCAGCGAGAAAATGCCGTCTTCAGTAGTCTGTCCGTCACCGATCCCCAGTTCGGCTTCCAGCCAGGACGCAACCTGTGTGGAGCCTTTGATGTGGCACGCAGTACCATCGCAGATGCAGATTTTGTTCTTTCCGGGTTTTGTCCGTTTGAACTGGGCATAAAAAGTCAACACGCCTTCGACTTCCGCCACGGGGACGCCAAAATGTTTGGCGGTGGCGCGGATGGCATCGTCGGAAACATAACCTTCGCGGGACTGCACCAGCTGCAGACCCCGGATCAGGTCGCCTTTTTCACTTCCTGCCTCGGGCAGATAGGAAAAATCCTCACTCATAATAGTGATCCTTTGTTTGATATTTTTACAATCCGGCAGAGCCGGTTTCTCATATACACCGCATTTTTCCGTGACACTCCTTATCTTTTAAAAAGTAATAAGGATGCCTGAAAATCGCAGACATTCTCTTACAATACCATAAATTGCCGTGTTTTCAAGTTGACATTCCCCTCTTTAAGTATAAAAACGGCAAAAAGATAAAGAGAAAAGTATCTATCTTTTTCCGGCAAAAGAAAAAGCACACAGGCGGAGAGCCCGTGTGCGGATGGATCAGAACGATATATTCTTTCAGCAGCCGTAGATCTTGCGGATCAGCGCTTCGCAGCGTCTGCCGTACTCGATATAAGTCTGCTTTTTGACTTCTTCCGGGTTCTGGACCGATTCATCATGGAAGACCAGCGCCAGATGCGGTTCCATGGAGAAGCCGCCGTGATAGCCCCGCGCAACAAGGTCCGTAATGATCTGTTCCACATTACCGGAGCCTTCGTTTGCCCAGGTATAGACCGTTTCGCCCTTTTCGTTGATGCGGGCATCTTTGATGTGGATATATTCCACAAATTCCCGGACATTTTTGTAAAATTCCCACGAAGACTGCCACTCGTAGGGACCTTCGCCCCGGACGTCCCGGTTGAATACGGGGTTGCCGGTGTCAAAGACCAGACGGAACGCCGGACTCTGGATCTTATCCAGCAGGTAGAGGGTGTGTTCAAAGGAAAGACCGCCCCAGTTCTGGCAGTTTTCATGAAGCAGGAGCAGATCGTTTTCTTCTGCGATCTGAACGAGGCGCTTCATGCGCTTGACCACTTCATCTGCGTAGTCCCAGGACTTGCTGTTGCGCAGTTCGGGGGGGACCGCAAAGCTCATCACGCGCACAAACTTTGTGCCGAGTTTTTTCAGACGGGGTGCTGCTTTGATCAGTTCTTCGTAGCTGCTTTCCGGAGAATCGGTAATAGGTTTTGCCCAGTTGGCGATCCCGCTGCCGTAGCAGTTGATACTGACTCCGGCTTCC
>JAGAPM010000330.1 GCA_017623265.1 Lentisphaeria bacterium
AGTTGGAAGAAGGCAGAGAACGTTATCATTATGCGATCAATGCGGCAGGTCCTTATCTGGCAGAAGTACATGTAAAGAATCGTGCAACCCGACCGGTGAATCTGAAGGATGGCACGCTGACCTGGCAGTGCGACAACACTCCTCTCGCCTTTGGTGAAGTCAACTGGCCCGCCGTGATTGCGGAACTGAAAAAAGCGAACTATAACGGTTGGCTGATGCTGGAAGATTTTTCCACGGTTCTGCCGGTGGAAGAACGTATCAAGTCAAATCTGGAATACCTGCGCGGTCCCTGCGGTGTCCAATAAGAAAACGGAGATCATACGATGCTGAACCCTGAATTCAAAAAAAATCTGCTCCGCCTTCTGGCGGAAAATGCACGCCGCCCTCTGGAAGATATGGCGGATCGTCTGGAAACAACCCCGGAAAAAGTGGCGGATGCCATTACGGAATTGGAAGAAGCCAACGAGATCGTGGGCTATTGTGCCTTGATCGATGAATCCGTTTTGCCGGAAGCGGCAGTGAAAGCGATCATTGAGATCAAAATCAGACCGGAACGGGAAGGCGGTTTTGACCGGATCGCCCGCCGGTTGAGCAAGTTCCCCCAGGTCACCAGTCTTTATCTGATGTCCGGCGGATTCGACCTGATGGCAGAAGTGCGCGGAGCCACCCTCAATGATGTGGCGATGTTTGTTTCCAGCAAGCTGGCGACGATCGATGGTGTTCTCAGTACAGCCACCCATTTTCTGTTGAAGAAGTACAAAGAAGCCGGAAAACTCTACGAAGAGGAAGAAACCAATGAGCGACTGCAAGTCACCCCGTAATTTCGTTTCGGAACATATTGACATCCTGCCGAAAAGCGGGATCCGGAAGTTTTTTGATATCGTCAGCACCATGAAGGATGTGATTTCCCTGAGCGTGGGGGAACCGGACTTTGTAACGCCGTGGACGATCCGTGAAAGTGCGCTTTTTTCTCTGGAAAAAGGCAGGACAAGCTACACCAGCAATCTGGGAACACTTTCCCTGCGGAAAGCAGTCTGCGACTATCTGGCGCAGGACTACGGAGTGGAATATGATCCCAAGAGCGAATGCTTGATCACAGTCGGCGTCAGCGAGGCACTGGATCTTGTGATCCGCGCCATTACCGCACCCGGGGACGAGATCATCTTTCATGAGCCCTGTTATGTTTCCTATGTGCCGGAAATCCGTATGGCACACGGCGTACCGGTCAGTGTGAACACTTATGAAAAGAACGCCTTTGCTCTGGATCCGGATGATCTGGAAAAAGCCATCACCCCGAAAACGAAAGCGATCCTGCTGAACTTTCCCTGCAATCCCACGGGCGCCGTGCTGACGTATGAACAGACCAGACGCATTGCCGAGATCGCCTGCAAATACGACCTGCTGGTCATTGCGGATGACATTTATTCCGAACTGACTTACGGTGAACGCACCCCCTGCATTGCCACCTTCCCCGGCATGCGGGAACGGACCGTACTGCTGCACGGATTCTCCAAGGCATTTGCCATGACCGGATTCCGGATCGGCTACGCCTGCGGTCCCCGGAAGGTCATTGATGCCATGATGAAGATCCATCAGTACACGATGCTTTGTGCCTCTGTTACCGCCCAGGATGCAGCGGAGGAAGCCCTGAAGAACGGGCGTCCTGTCATGGCTTCCATGCGTCAGGAATATCTGGAACGGCGGAATGTGATCGTGAAGGGTTTCAACGAGATCGGTTTGCCCTGTCTGAACCCGAATGGTGCGTTTTATGTATTCCCGAACATCACCTCCACCGGAATGAGTTCGCAGGATTTTGCAGTGGAACTGCTGAAACGCAAGAGCGTTGCTGTGGTGCCGGGAGATGCTTTCGGCGAATGCGGCAGCGGTTACATCCGCTGTTCCTATGCGACCAGCATGGAAGGGATCCGGGAAGCGCTGAAACGGATCGGCGATTTTGTAAAAGAAATCAAAGCCGAACAGAAATAACAAGATAGAAATACGATCGGATGACGGGTGAACCGTGTGCGAATCACGGACTGTCGAGCAACTGTGAGCCGTTGCCCTGCGATGGCAAGCCAGATCCCCGCTCCGGTCAAGTCCCTCCGGCGGAGCCGGAATTGTGCCCGAAACACAAGATGGGGAGCATTGAAGGAGCTGCAGAAAGATGCTGCAGTGCGTTCAGTTGTACTCTATTCTGTGGTGGAGGCAGAACAGAGTGCAAAAATTGGAACAGACATCAAGACATCAAAATCACGCACGATTCACCCTGATTGAAATGCTCGTGGTCATCAGCATCATCGCCGCCCTTGCGACCATGATCGGCTCTGCGGTCTTCCATGCAAAGGAATCCGGCGAAAAAGCCCTTTGTCTTTCCAACCTTCGCCAGGTTGGTCTGATGCACTTGCAGTATGCAGACAACAATCAGGGAACCTTCTGCCCTGCCTGGGATGAAACATTCTGTCAATGGGACAGCGACAACCGTTATCAGGAAGGCGGCTTTCTTTCCCGCAGTGTCCGTGAAGCCGGAGACGCCAATAATACAGAAGTCTTCTCCTGTCCGGCAGCAAAAAGGAAGTTTCAGAAAAAAGAATACGCACCGAAGTTTGCGGGGTATGGTTACAATTATATGCTCTCCTTCGCCAGTCACAAAGACTTTCCCCCGGCTTACCGTTGGGTCAAGACCGGTAAAGTAAAGCGCCCCGGCAAAGTCGTGATCGCTGCCGATGCTGCTGTTATGTGGAGTGCGGATGAAGTCGGTCCCACTTCATTCCTGAACCAGCCCTCCTCCGGAACCGGCGGCTATGTAGATTTCCGGCATCTGGAACAGGCAAACGCCGTCTATGTAGATGGTCATTGCGAGTCACGGGACATGAAGAAAAGCGGCGGCCAGAACGAGGAAAGTCTGGGCTATCTTTCCGATGATGACAGTGCTTACGATCCCTTTTTCAGACAATAATCAACCGACAGCCATCGCCGGGTCGCAAGCGGGTCTTTTTATCTCCGCACAAACAAAAAAGGCTGCTGCAAAAATCTTGCAACAGCCCTGTCTTTCCGTATCCGTTCAGCGGAACGCTTACTTTTTCGGAATCTTGAGCGTCTGACCGACTTTGATCCGCTTTGCAGCTTCTTCTGTCAGTCCATTGAGTTCCATGATCTTTTTCACGCTGACACCATACTTGGTAGCGATCTTACCGGGATAATCGCCCGCCTGAACCGTGTAAGTCAGGTAGTCGCCGGAGTCTACAAGCACGGGTGCCGGTGCGGGTGTTGTGCCATTGTCATTGCGAATGACAGCCGGTGCGGGATTCGCATTCACCCGTCTTTCAGCATATTCGACCAGTTTTTTTCTTGCTTCCGAATACATACGGTTCAGTTCCAGGTACTGGTTGTGCTTCGCCTGATTTTCATCTCTCAACTGTGCAATTTCCCGTTCTTTTTCCGCAATGATGGCTGTCTGATCGACCGCTGCATTCTGTTTCGGAGCGAACTGGGGATTGTTCTTGAGAAACTCTTCCGCCGCTTTTCTCTTATAGTTGGCAATGTATGCCAGGATCGCATTTCGATCTTCGACTGAAAGCGATTTTGCCAGATCTTTGTAGCGGGCATAGTGGTAGATCGCCCGATGGTAATCGTAAAGATTATCCCCGCAAAGCTGGGCGAGTTCATAATGCAGACGGGGACTCTTCGGCGATTTCGCAAGCAGTTCGTAATACTTTTCTGCAGATTCTTCATATTTTGCAGCTTCGCGCGCCTGCTTCGCCTGAATGTAAAGCGGGTGGTTCTGTTCGTTTCCTTCGATATCATCGCTGCAGCCGGCTGCAAAGACGAGAGCCCCGGAAGCGACAGTCGACATCAAAACTGTACGGATCATTTTTTTCAGCATTTTTATCTCCTAATTTTTCGTTTTTGTATAACATTTCTTGCAATAACCACAATTTACGACACTTTTTAAAAAAAGCAATCCCATAAATGAAAAAAATCAGGATTTTTTCAATCCGAAACCCGGTAAACGCTCCGGAACAGCGTCCATCGGAAAATATCGCTGAATAAAATGCTTTATTTCTCCGCTTTCCGGTGATACAGCGCATCCTTCAGATTCAACTGCAGGCTGCTGTTACTGCGCAGCTGCTCCGGTGTCACGCACTTTGTCAGATCAAGCGCTTCCTCCCGCAGGAAACGTTCAAAGGCTTCCGGTGTCTTGAAGAGTTCGACCTCTTTTTCTTTCAGCTGGATCCGGAATCCCCTGCCATCCACCGTGCCGTACACCCACGGGTACGCCCCCCACAGCACCAGTTCGCCGGGGCCGATCACCGGCTCACCGCCGCTGACTTTGATCTCCTGCCCCACCAGATAATAGTCTTCATCCAAAGCAATGGTCTTCGGAGCAAAAAAGATATAAAGCAGCAGCGCCGCGACCAGAACAGGGATCACGATCCGGAAGATGATCCGGTTCAGTTTCCGGAAGATCGGCATTTCGTTTAATTTCATGCAAAGCCTCTTAAATTCTTGTTTTCTGTTTTCCCCAATATAGCACCGGAGTAAAAAAAATGCAAACAATTTGTAAAAAGTGCCTGTACCTTGTTATATCATTACAAAAATGTAAAAAAGCAAAATATGTTATACTGCATCTTATTATGTATCATTATTTTAACAAAATTGTAAAACATGTATTTTTTTCATTTTTTCAGCATTTTTCCGTAAAAGCGAATGAAAAAGAAACTTATTTTTTGTAAAAACTTCTTGAAAAGATCACGATTACATATAAATTAAAAGGCAACAAAACATACCACCAACAAAACCCATTGAATTGGTAAGGAGCAATAAAATGAACGCTTATGCAACCCGCGTCTATGAAGACATCAAAGCAAAGTATCCCTGGCAGACGGAATTTCTCCAGAGCGTTGCCGAAGTCTTTGAATCCCTCGGTCCGTTGCTGGACAAAGAACCGAAATATGAAGCGAACAAGATTCTGGAACGGATGATCATTCCGGAAC
>JAGAPM010000331.1 GCA_017623265.1 Lentisphaeria bacterium
CCATAGGTTATGGATTTACCCACGATTTTGCGCTCTGTAGGAGCGCGGGAGCCGTTTGACGGTCGCAAGCCTCCCGCACTTCATGTGCCGCAGGCACTTCCGCATTCCGCATTCCGCATTTCGCCTTCAGCGTGCTTGTTTTACACTCAAAAAATAAGAAACGGAGCTGCGCATACTCTCTTTGACAGTTTTGCAACAGCCGCCGCAAATCTTAAGATGCCGTGTAAAGCGTCAGGATTCGATCGTGCGCCACGCGTTGTAGTAGCGTCTGGCGAACTCAATAAGGCTTTTGCGGTCGAAATGGGTGATATCATCGTTCAGTGTCAAGCCGTCGGCGGGAGCGAATGCGGAGCCTGCCTTTTCGAGCGCGGCATCCACCAGTGCAGTCCCGGCAACCCGGCAGCAGGATGGTTCAAAAGCGAGCTGACCGGTGATGATCGGCAGATCGCTGCCGAAATGTGTCCGGAACCGTGCAAAGAGTTCTGTCACAAGATCTTCATACTGTTCCGCCCGTTCAAACACATCGGCTTCGCCCTGATGCCAGAGGATCCCTTTCAATGTGCCGGTTTCCAGCGCCTTGCTGGTCCGGATAAGAGCATCATCGTAGGGATGGCTGTCTGTATCGGGGAAATAGGTTCCTTCCTGCCAGTGGAGAATGGAAGAGCCGCCGCACGCAGCAGGGATCAGCCCCACGGTTACGCCCGGATGATCCGCAAGATAATGTCTGGCGAATTCCAGCCCCAGCCCGAAAGCGGCGATCCCCGGTTTATCGTAATGGACCGGATGAGCGGCGGGGACCCATTGCAAATCTTTTGTCAGCATCAGGATGTGATCTGCCGGCAGTTCATCGCCCGGTTCCATGATGCCGCGTCCTGCCATATTGGATTGTCCGGCAAGGAGAAAAAGATGAAAGTTGTTTTTATCCATGGATTTCAATCTTTCTTTTCCAGTTCGCTGATATCTTTGCGGATCTGCTCGTTGATCCATTCATTGACGGTCTTTCCGGCGGGCAGATTTTTCCGCAGCAGTTCCATTTCATTGACGCTGAGCCCCAGATTTGCCTTGACAGTCCAGCCGTCGGGAACAGCCATCCACTTTCCGATGCAGTTGTGGAGGAGAGTTTTATCCATGCCCAGCTGCTGGAGGATGGTATATGCCAGCAGAATATCGCCGTACGGACTCATGTGGGTGCCGTCGATGGTCAGCCAGAGGGATTTTTTATCCGCCTTTGTTTCGATCACGGCATTGACCCGCTTGTTGAGATCAATCAGAGGCAGATTTTTTTCTGCGGCAATGGCGCGGAGAAATTCATTGTACGGGATCAGATTTGTGTTTGAAATGTGGCTGGGATCTTCCAGTACGGGCGTGGCGGTCAGCACAATGACCTTGATGCCTGCCTGCTGACATGTTTCGATGATCGTGGTGATGTTTTTCCTGTACTGATCCAGAGGCACGCCGGGGTTGTCAATGCCGTTGGGAGCGTCATTGACACCGCAGGAAAGGAACATCCAGTCCGGTTTCTTCCTGATCACATCTTTGTCCAGGCGTTTGATCATGTGGACACAGGTATTTCCGGAGATGCCGGCGGGGATCATTTCCGCATTGATCCCGGAGGCTTTGATCCCTTCCATGACCAGATTTACGTAGCCCAGTTTGTTTTTGACGCCGTTCTGGGTGATGGAGTCTCCGAGGAATGCGATTTTGTCGCCGGGCTTGAAGGGCAGATCAGCGGCGGTCACAGTGCAGGAGAGTGTCAGAACGGAGAGCATGGCGGTAATGGTTTTCATCATATTGTTTTTCCTTTGTCTTTCAGGTTTATTTTTTCTAATATGTCCCGTTTCGGCTGACTTTTCCAGTCCTTTTGCGTAAAAATCTGTGATTTTCCCGGATTTCATTTGTCAAAACGCATTTTCTGTATTATATTATGTGCGAATATCGAAAATTTTTTTGAATTTTAAGGAGAACAGACTGTGAAAGAATTAAAAGTCGGTATCATTGGATTCGGTACGGTCGGCGCCGGTGTGGCGTCCTGCCTGCTCAAGAATGAAGAAGTCATCGCCGGTCGTACGGGCGTGAAAGTGAAACTGCATAAGATTGCGGACCTGGATATCACAACAGACCGTGGAGTTTCCGTTCCGGAAGGGATCCTCACCACCAGCGTTCCGGAACTGATGGAAAGCTGCGATATTGTGGTGGAACTGATCGGCGGCACCACCATCGCCAAAAAATTCATTCTGGAAGCCCTGAATATGGGCAAGAGCGTTGTGACTGCCAACAAGGCACTGCTCGCCCAGTTCGGACCGGAACTTTTTGAGGCTGCGGAAAAGAATGGCGCAGACCTCTGGTATGAAGCCAGTGTTGCCGGTGGTATTCCCATCATCAAGAGCCTGCGGGAATCTTTCGTTGGCAACCGGATCGAAAGCATGTACGGGATCCTGAACGGTACCTGCAACTATATCTTCACCCGCATGGAACGGGAAAAACTCGGCTTCGCCGATGTGCTGGCAGATGCGCAGCGTCTCGGTTATGCAGAAGCCAACCCCTCCCTGGATATTGACGGCTTTGATACCGCACACAAGGCGGCGATCCTTGCCTCCCTCGCATACGGCAAATGGTTCGGCATGGATCCGGTCTACGTGGAAGGGATCCGTAATGTCTCTCTGACGGAAATCGAATATGCCGATGAACTGGGCTACCGGATCAAGCTGCTGGCAGTCATCAAACAGAACGCCGCCGGAAAAGTGGAGATCCGTGTTCAGCCAGCTCTCGTTCCCAAAAACTCCCCCATCGGCGGTATCTCCGAAGTCTTCAACGGCGTTATGGTCAATGGCGACTATGTGGGTAAGACCCTGTTCTACGGCAGAGGTGCCGGCAGAGAAGCCACTGCCAGTGCGGTGGTGGCGGACATTGTGGATGTGGCGGTCAATCTGGCGAACGGTGTTCCCCGCAGAGTTTCCTCCTTCCGTCAGGCGGATCTCAGCACCGGCACGGTGTCGATGGATGAGATCGAATCCCGCTACTATCTGCGGATCCAGGTGGAAGATAAACCGGGCGTCCTCGGCAGAATCGCCACTCTCCTCAGCGCCCACGGGATCAGCGTGGATTCTCTCCTGCAGCGTCCCCTTGCGGAAGGTGCGGAAAATGTCAATATCATCATCCTCACCCACAAAGCCATCGAAAAGAACACCCGCGCTGCAGTGCAGGAGATCGAATCTCTGGCGGAAGTTTCCGGAAATGTCACCCTTTTGAGAATCGAGGATATCTGATCCATGGCACATACGGTAGAAAAAATCGGCGGCACTTCCATGAGCCGCTTCGGCGAAGTGATGGACAATGTCATTGTCGCCGGCAGAAGCGGTTCTGCGCTTTACAACCGCATTTTTGTTGTTTCCGCCTATTCCGGCATCACCAACATCCTGCTGGAAGATAAAAAGACGGGCGAGCCCGGTATCTACGGTCATTTTGCCGCCGATAACGAAGCGGGCTGGCGTGCTGCGCTGGCAAAGACCCGTGTGATGATGAAAGATTACAACCGCTCTTTCGAGTCCATCGGCTTGAATGTGGCGGAGGCGGATGAGTTCATCACCAAGCGTCTGGACGGCATTGAAGCCTCTCTGGAAAACCTGATGAATCTGCGGAAGTTCGGTCATTTTCATCCCGGCGATTATCTGCCGGCGACCCGCGAATTTCTTGCGGCGGTGGGCGAAGTCCACAGTGCATACAACTCCGTGCAGATCCTGAAAGCCCATGGTGTCAACGCCCGGCTGGTGGATCTTTCCGGCTGGGAATCCACCAAAAGCGTCACGCTGGATGAAGCGATCCTGGATGGCTTCAATGGCGTGGATGTGACCCGCGAACTGCCCATCGTGACCGGTTATGTGAAGTTCGATTCCGGCATTATGAAACGCTTTGACCGCGGTTACAGCGAGATCACCTTCGCCAAGATCGCCGTCCTGACCGGCGCTTCGGAAGGGATCATCCACAAGGAATTCCACCTTTCCACCGGCGACCCGAAGCTGATGGGCGTGGATAATGTGGAGATCATCGGCAATACGAACTTTGACATTGCGGACCAGCTTTCGGATATGGGCATGGAAGCGATCCACTCCAAAGCTGCAAAGGAAATGGAACACAAAAATATTCCGATCCGTGTCAAGAACGCATTCGATCCCATGAACCCCGGTACCCTGATCAGCCGCGACTATGTCTCCCCCACGCCCCGTGTGGAAATGATCTGCGGCAGAAACGATATGATCGGGATCGAAGTCTACGATGCGGAAATGGTGGGTGAAGCCGGTTACGACTACCGCCTGACCCGTCATCTTTCCGACTTCGGGATCAACTACATTGCCAAAACTACTAACGCTAACACGATCACCCATTTCGTTCCGAAAAAATCCAAAAAACTGGCACAGTGTATCGAAGCGATGAAAAAAGATTTTGTCACGGCGGAAATCAAGACTGTGGAACTGGGGATCGTTTCTGTGATCGGCACCAATATGCGGATTCCGGGCTTCCTTGCCCGTGCGGCAAAGGCGCTTTACGAAGCAGAGATCAACGTGCTGGGGCTGGACCAGACCCTGCGTCAGGTCAATATTCAGTTCATGGTCGCCAGCGATTGCTTTGAAAAGGCATTGAAGGCGCTGCATCACGAATTTGTGGAAAAGAATCACAACAAATAAAAAAACAGAACAGGAATTGCTGAAAGGAGTTGCACGATCATGTCGGAGAACGCTGTTGTGCCGGAGAGACCGGACTGGGACGAATATTTTATGGAGATCGCCAAGGTCGTTGCCCTGCGGAGCAACTGCAGCCGCCGTCATGTGGCGGCAGTGATCGTGAAGGATAAACGGATCATCTCCACCGGCTACAACGGAACGCCCCGCGGGATCAAAAACTGCAACGAAGGGGGGTGTCCCCGCTGCAGCGGACACGCTCCCTCCGGCACTGGACTGGAAGAATGTATCTGCTCCCATGGCGAGGAAAATGCCATTGTTCAGGCGGCGTACCACGGGATCTGCGTGAAGGATGCCACCCTTTACACCACCTTCAGCCCCTGCCTGCTCTGTGCAAAAATGATTATCAACGCCGGGATCCGGGAAGTGGTCTATAACGAAAGTTATTCCATCGACGGCACTTCCCGCCGCATTCTGGCGGAAGCCGGCGTGATCCTGCGTCCGGTCAAGGGCTGATGCCGATGAGCCTGCGTTGCTGTGCAGTTCTGCTTTTGGCAGTGCTGCTGCCTGCCTGTACTTTCTTCTCCGTAAAGACTGCGGAAAAGAAGGAAACAGCAGCCCCATCTGTTCCCGCACACAAACCGGAACCGCTGAAAATGCCGGATTCCGGTTTTTTCGCACCGTATGAAACGCCGGTCGATGACCCGGTGCAGTTCTTTTTCCCCCATGGTCAGAACGGACCGATGGTCTTTGCGGGCGATACACTGATCCGGGCGGCAAGCTGGCCCCGGGGCGAGGGG
>JAGAPM010000031.1 GCA_017623265.1 Lentisphaeria bacterium
AACGACGGCATGCGCTACCAGTACAAACTCCGCGGCACAAAAATCTCCAAGTCCCCCACGGAATATGAAGCAGTCTGGGATGAAGATGATCTCTACTCCACCGCCCGTGAAGCCCTCCTCGATCAGTACGAAAGCGCTCACGAAAGACTGACCCGCAGACTCGCTCTCTGTGAAAAGTTCAAAGCGGAAATCGACCAGCTTCCCGCGATCCCGGAAACGATCGACGAAACGCCGCTCAATGAAACGCTGGACTATGTGGACGCCGAAAAGGCTGCCCGCTTCGTCACCGATACGGAGGAAGCGTAAGAAAAGACTTCACCGTCTGAGTAAAACAACACTTCAGGTCAGGCTCCGCGCCTGACCTTTTTTTATGCCTGAAAACAGCTCGCGAGAAAAAATCTATTCTTCAGGAAACAGAGATAGCAAAAGACCGGGGCAACAGAGCAAACGGTGCGCCGTCACAAGAGCCGTTGACCGTGTCCCGCGACCAGTTGGCAAGGACCGTGGCGAGACGTCCATCCGGGCTGCAGAACCGCGCGGCAAAGACCTGTTTCCGGCGGTGACGGCAGGGACGCATAGCACCTTCTTTCGTATAAATGAAACGGGTCATAAAATCCACATCCTGTTCCGGGCAGATGATCTCCGGTTCTTTCAGCAGTTCGCCGTCAAAAAGAAAGTCCCGGTGTGCGTGGTAGAACCGGACAGCATCGCACAGGAATCGGTAGACTTCTGCATATTTTTCTTCTGTGCAATGGTGCAGCTGCAGGTTGGCAATCGTGGGGATATTGCCGTAAACGATCTGCCGCGCCAGCTCCAGAAACACCTGATCCGGATACAGCTGCAGCCAGTCTTTTTCCTCTTTCCAGCGTCCTTCCGGAGGCCATGCCGGATCGTATGGCGGGATCCCATCCGGTAAGGTATAGCTGCCGTAGATGGGCATAATACCGTGGTAGATCACATTGTACGCAGGGACCGGTGTCAAATCGGGGTCATGCAAAAAGCGTTCGTGGCAGGTCATAATGCCGATAAAAAGATCCATAAGATCGATGTAATCCTCCCCGCATTCCTCCGTGGAAAACAGCAGATCCGGATACATTTCCCGCATCTCCCGGATCATCTTCCGGTAGCCGTGGTAATGGTAGTCCCCTCCCCCCGGTGCGTGACCGTGACCCGTATGATAACAAGGGCGGTGGTTGGCATTGCCGATCATATCCAGATACACCCCGGTCAAGCCGGATTCCGCCAGATACGACACTTCCCGTTTCAGACGCCGCTGAAATTCTTTTGAACACCCGCAGATCGACCCCAGCCGGTGATGATTGAAGATATTGTACGGGACCGCCTCCGGCGTACCATCCCGCCGGACAACCACAGAATCCAAGCCATCCTCCCAAGTACTGCAACCATCCAGATCCCAGGTCATGCCATTGAGATACGCCTGAACATAACAGCCGCGTTCCGTCAGGGATCCGATCGCTTTCCGGAAGATCTCCTCCCCTTCCCGGGGCGGCCAGAAATCGGGATAGTCCGTATCGTATGGATTGTGATGCCACCAGTACCAGGAAAGTCCGGCTTTTGTTCCCGTATCTTCGCTCAACTTCAAAACGGGCGGGACAACAGACTCCGCCAGCCCACGGTTCCAACACAGACAGGAGATCTCCCGCACCGCAGTGAGTTTCTTTTTTTCCGTGACCCAATGCTGCTGAAGCGCCCAGTTCCGGTACAGACGCGCCGCCTCATACCAACCGCCATCAAACGCCGTGATCCCGCAGTAAAACGGCAATTCATACGCCGTTCGTCCCTCATCCATGGGAACCAGATGTTCCCCGTAGAATGCCAGCGTGCCGGGTTCGGGCAGCGTGTAAAAACAGCGTTTCTGCATCCAGGTCTGATCCCGGAAATCAAAAAGAAACGATCCGGCAGACGTCATTGCCGCACTGGCACGCATCGTGATCATCTCCGAAGCGGCGATCTGGGGTTCCGCAGAAAAGAGCCATTGTTTGTCTGCCGGGATCACATGATTCAGCACATTGTGAAGCACATTGCCGTAAAAATCCGGCAGCAGCAGTTCCCCATCCTCCGGAAAATCACGCCACCGGATGTATGGGAAATAAATGTACTCCACATCCGTCAGACCGCTGTAAGAGAACGACCCGAGAACCGTCTTTTCATCCGTCTGCCTCCATTCGGCGCTGACCGATGCTCCGGCAGGCAGATTTTCCGGCGTGATCACCGTTCCATCCCGGCGGATAAGCCGCCAGGAGACATCCAGTTTTTCAAAGAGGGGTTCTGTCTGCATCTTGTCTCCTTAACTCAATTTCCGGTAGAAGACCAGGTGCATGGTGCGGGGTTCGGGCATATCCAGCAGATAGTTCTGCAGCTCAATGCCACGGACCGTTTTGGTCTTTCCGTTGTAGATCTCAATCTCGTAGGTCGCTGCATAATCGATCTTCTGCAGC
>JAGAPM010000332.1 GCA_017623265.1 Lentisphaeria bacterium
TAACCTATGGGCAAGCCCATAGGCTGTGATCCCGCGCTCCTCCGGGGCGCATCTGAATCCGCCTGCATGGATTGTTTTCAAAGTAATATTTATCAGGACAGTCGCAGCAGAAACAGGAAAACAGTTTTGCAACAGCCCCTTCTTCTTTGTTCTGTTGAGTAGTCGCTCAGCGGATGTTCAGAACCGTCCGGACAAATTCCTCACCGTTCATAAAGCCGAGAGAGCCGTTGGGCGCATCCTTTTCAGAATATTTTTCCACCGCATCCGGCTGGATATGAGGTCCGCAGATGGCAACCGGAACAGGAGTCCGGGTATGCGCCCGCAGTTTCAACGGAACCGGGTGGTCCGGCAGAACGGCGAAGGTGCAGTTGCGTCCTTCCAATGCCTGTATAACGGGCTTGACGATCTTGTTTTCAAAGTCGCTGATCGCCTGCATCTTCAGTTTCAGAATGCCTTCATGGCTGGTTTCATCAATGGCTTCCAGATGGACATACACAAAGTCGTGGTCCTCGATCGCCTTGATAGCGGCAGCAGCTTTACCGGCATAGTTTGTATCAATATATCCGGTTGCACCTTCCACCGGGATCACATCCATTCCGGCGCACTTACCGATACCGGAAATCACATCCACAGCAGTGATGACCGCACCTTTCTTCGCCACATATTTCTGTTCAAAAGGCGTAAACGCCGGAGTCTTTCCGGGGCTCCAGGGCCAGATGGCGTTTCCTTTTGCGGTACCGGACTTGACCAGCGGGTGTTCCGCCAGAAACGCGGCGCAGTCCGCATACAAACGATTCAGCATATCGACCGTATTTTTTGCTTCGATGCTGTCATCGAGTGCAGTCCAGGGCAGCTCGGCAACGGGCTGATCCTGGGAGGAATCCGGCTTGAAGTAATCGACCTTTGCAGAAAATTCTTTTCCATGGAGAATCAGCAGGTTCCGGTAGCTGACACCGGAATAGAAAGTGACTATATCGCTGCCGAATTTTTCCTGCAGTGCTTCCATAAGGATCTTGGCGTGTTCGGGCTTGATATGTCCGGCGGAATAGTCCCGGAGGATGTCGCCCTCCACATAAACCAGATTGCAACGGAAAGCGATATCATCCGGTCCGAGCTCAATCCCCTGACTGACGGCTTCGATGGGGCCGCGTCCGGGGTAGAACTGTGCGAGACTGTATCCCAGTACAGACATATTGGCGGCATCGGAAGAAGTGGGAAAACCTTCCGGCAGGGTCAGGAATGTACCGCTTGCCCCCTGCTTTGCGATGCTGTCCATAAAGGGGGTATCCACTGCTTCCAGCGGGGTCTTTCCATTCAGTTCTTCCACAGGCATATCTGCCATGCCGTCCGCAAGAAAGACAATCGCCTTTCCCGTCAGATCCATCCGATCCATTGTGTGATCCTTTCCGATTTCAAGTGTTATTTTTCAACTTGCTATTAAATATAGCGCCCGAACGGAGAAAATTCAAGGGAACAGAAAAAAGACATCTCACAAAATGTATTTACATATCACATTTTGCACAGCTTTAACTGTTTGAAAATGTGCATAAGGTGAATTATCTTACGGAAAGAAAGGTTTTGATTTTGTGACTTTCAACCCGAATCACCAAAAATAAGGAAACAGAAAGATGGCGAAAGCAACAGCAAAGAAAGCCGCTCCTGCCAAGAAGGCAGCAGCTCCGAAAGCAACAGCAGCCAAGAAGGCAGCTCCGAAGAAAGCAGCTGTGAAGAAGGCTGCAGCTCCGAAGAAACTGCGCGTGGCATTTATCGGTTGCGGCGGTATTTTCACGACCCACATGGCAGCGTACTCCCAGATTCCGGAAGTGGAAATCGTGGGCTACTGCGACATCAAGCCGGATCGTCTGGAATATGTCCAGAAGCAGTATGGTGCGACTCCGGAAATGTGCTTTGAAAAGTGGGATGACATGTTTAAGGCAGTGAAGCCGGATGCTATCGACGTCTGCACTCCGAACGGTGTTCACATGCCCGCTGCGGTTGCCGCAGCCAATGCCGGCTGCCACGTGATGGTTGAAAAGCCCATGGCAATGACTCCGGAAGAATGCGAAAAGATGATCGCAGCCGCAAAGAAGAACAATGTGAAGCTGGCAGTCGGTTTCCAGCACCGTTACAACACCAAGACGGACTACCTGATGAACGCCAAAGCCCGCGGTCAGTTTGGTAATCTGATGTTCGTGAAGTGTCAGGCGCTTCGCCGCCGCGGCATTCCGAACTGGGGCGTCTTCGGTCAGAAAGAACTCCAGGGCGGCGGACCGCTGATCGATATCGGCGTTCATGTGATCGAAATGGCTCACTACTTCATGGGTTCCCCGAAACCGGTTGCCGCTACGGGCAACTGCTGGACCTATCTGGGCAACAAGCCCTGCAACGTTTCCTGCGACTGGCCGAACTGGGATTACAAGACCTACACGGTGGAAGACCTTGCAATCGGTCACATCCGTTTCGACAACGGCATGATCATGCAGATCGAATCCTCCTTTGCTGCACACCTTGAAAAGACTCTGACCTGGACCTTCACGGCGATGGGCGATAAGGGCGGCTGCACCTGGGATCCCCTGAAGATCTTCACGGACCAGGATGGCGCCATGATCACTATGGCTCCGGATCACCTGCTGCCGGATTGGAACCATGACTGGGTCTACCTGTTCAAGCGCAAACTGCAGAACTGGGTGGATGCGATCCTGAAGGGCACCGAACTGCGCGCTCCGGGCGAAGCCGGTCTCATGATCCAGAAGATCCTGTGCGGTATCTACCAGTCCGCAGAACAGGGCGGCAAGGAAGTCAAACTCAGCTGAGTTTGATTTTTCAAAAGCATAACAGCTTTCAAGGCTTTCCGCAGGAGAAAAATGCGGAAAGCCTTTTTTTGCTTTCTATAAGAAAAATTCGATATTTTTTTACGAAAGTGTTTGCAATAATCGTATTATATGTGTAAATTACCCTAATCAGAAAACAACTGGATGTCGGGCACCCCACACTGGCATCCGCAAAGATATGGAGTAAAACACATGACGATCAGACAGCTGCTTGCGGCCGGTACTGTATTGTTGTTCGCGACCACCCTTTCTGCAGCGGAACCGGTACGGGCAACAGAACAAAAGGGTGCCGATATCAAAATCACCATTGATGACATCAATGCGGCGAAGGATGCCGCAAAAAATAAAAAAGCGGTCATGGAACAGATGATGCGTTTCTTTCTGGAACGGAAACCGCCTGCATTTATTGCGACCAAACCGCTGATTGAATCGAAACCTGAATTCAAGATCATCCCCAGTAAAGATGGCATGGCGACCCTGATTTACCGTTGCCGTTATATTGACCCGGAATATCTCACAGATGCGCTTGATGCGCTTGTAACCGATCTGGGCTATGTTGAATTGGTCAAAAAACTCGGTTCCGAGACCAATGAACACAGCATGATCGTTGTTTACGACAAGATGGAAAAGATGGATGAACTGAAGAAAGTTCTGGAAAGTCTGGACCTTCTTCAGCCGCAAGTGCTGGTGGAAGCACAAATCATTGAAGTCTATTCCGAACAGGGAGCAGAACGGGATGTACGCCTGACCTATCAGTACTACGATGCGAAATATGATACGACCAACAATTTCGGCTTCAATCTGGATTCTCCCGTTCAGAACCGTCTTGCCGGTCAGGGTGGCGGGTTCAACTTTGTTCCCTTTGCACATAATTCCTCGGATGGCTCCAATGGCCAACTCACCGCAGCGATCCGCTGGCTGAACACCAGCCGGAATGCCCGGATTCTTTCTGCGCCGAATGTCATTGCCGCACAGGGGGCAGAAGCCACGATCACCACGGCGGAAGAACTGCCGATCCCGGAATCCAGCACCAGCAGTTCCAGCACCAACCTCTCCATTAAATACAAACAGGTTGGTGTGACATTGAAGATCACGCCGGAACTGATCAACGAAAAAACGGTTCAGCTCTCCGTGAACCCGCAGGTACGCTCCGTACTCCGTTACGAAGCGTTCTCCATGAACGATGTGATCAGTAATATCCCGGTAATCTCTCTCCGCAGTGTGGACACAAAACTGACCGTTGCCGATGGTGACATTATTGTTCTCGGCGGCCTTTACAACAGCGAAAAGTCTGAAACACTCCGGAAGATTCCATATCTTGGCGATATTCCCGTTCTCAGTGATCTGATCAACGGACGGGACTCCAGCAGCGTAGATAAACAGTTGCTGTTCCTTCTGAAAGTACACATTATCCAGCCCGGAAAAATGCGTTCGCTTGATCCGGATGCCACTGCGGAAGAAATCCACAAGACCGCAGAAATTCTGGAACAGTCCCGTCAGCTCTTCACCAACAAGCCCGCAACGAAATTTGTGGACGTGGAAGGGGAAATGCACGAAGAAGCGAAACACCGTCGCGAAAAACTGGAAAATGAACGGGCGCTTCTGAAAGAGCTGGATCTGATCATGGAACAGAAAAAAGAGGGCAAGTAAGCCATGAAAAAAGTGATCCGGAAGATCATTATCCTTCTGGTTCTGCTCGGGTTGGCAGGAACCGGCGGATACTACGGGTGGCGCAGCTGGAAAAACAAACAGCAGGCGATTCTGGAAAAAAGTGCAAAGTCCCCTGATAAGCTGTTTACGGTAAAACGGGGCGATCTGCCAATCGGTGTACTGCTGCCCGGCAGTATCAATACCAGAGTCAAACACAAACTGTTTCTGGAAGTCCCGCTCTCCACAAAACTGGTATCGGTGGTCGAAGAAAACGAAAAAGTTTCCAAGGGTGATATCATTGCCCGTTTTGAAACGGAAACGCTTCAGACTCAGATCGATGACCTGAAAATCAGCATTGCCGACGGCGAAAAGACCTTGAAGCTGGCACGGGAAGAACTTGCCATGCTGATCAGTGCCAACAATGCAGACTTGAAGTCCGCCAAAGACAATCTGGATGATGCGATCAGCGCATACAGCAAGTACCGTAAGCTGGATGGACCGAAGAGCAAAAACCAGCAGGACCAGGCGGTCAGTAATGCCTACCAGTCTTTAAGAGATGCAGAAACCGCTTATAAGACCGCATATGACAACTACTACAATCCCACCGAAGTTGCAAAGGATGAAAACGAAGTTTCCAGCCGGAAGAAAACTTATGAAGCTGCGTTGAAATCTTTGAAGAGTGCCCGCATTTCTTACCGGAATACCATTCTTGACCGCAAGAGTTTCAAACGCTATACCCAGCCGAACAACTATAAAAATGCGAAAGATAAGGTTCTGCGTCTGGAACTGACCATGAAGAAGGAACAGATCCGCACCCAGTCCAGTCTGGCACAGAAGAAAAGTACGGTTGCCAATGCAGAAGTGAACCTGCGCAGAAAAGAACGGGATCTGGAACAGAAACTGTATTACATGACCAAAATGCAGTTGGTCGCTCCGGTGGACGGCTTCGTGACCTACGGCGATCCCGAACGGAACCGCTGGGGAAAGATCGATGTCAAAGTCGGGATGGATGTCCATCGCCGTCAAACCCTTGCCACGATCCCGGACATGAATACGCTGGTCGTCGATCTGGATATTCCGGAACAGTATCGGTCCAAAGTCAATCGCGGAGCCGAAGTTATCATCACGCCCGGTTCCGTTCAGAATCTGAAGCTTAACGGCAGACTTTCCATGATTTCCCCTCTGCCGATCCTGTTGATCCCGTGGGACCCGAACAGCCGGAAAGTGTATAAATCCTCCGTTGACTTCTCCAGTACCGACCCGCGAATTGTCAGTGGCATCAGTGTCGATGCAGAGATCATTTCTCAGGTTTTGAAAGATATTCTCTACATTCCGGTCGAAGCAGTGTTTGAGGAGGGTGGCAAGTATCATGTTTATACCGATACGCCATCCGGTCCGGTCAAAACGCTGGTTGAAATCGGTCTGGCGAATGACAATTATGTCGAAATCAAAAATGGTCTGAAAGAGAACGACGTAGTCTATCTCTACCGTCCGTTCCAGCAGGAAAAATCGGAGTGATCCATGCCTGATATTCCTGTGGCAAAATATGCGCTCTCCATGGAAAATCTGCTCAAGACGTACCATGCGGGTGAATTTGATGTGCCGGTTCTGAAAGGGATCAACCTGCATGTGAACCGGGGCGAATTTCTCGGGATCATGGGATCATCCGGATCGGGCAAATCCACGCTGCTGAACATTCTCGGATTACTGGACAAGCCAACCGGCGGCTCTTATCTGCTGGATGGTCAACGGGTGGAGACCATGGATGATGCCATGCTGACCGAACTGCGCAATATCAAAATCGGCTTTATTTTTCAGGCGTTCAACCTGTTTCCCCACCTCACCGTGGAAGAAAATATTGAAGTTCCCATGGTATATGCCGGAGTTGCCAAAAAGATCCGGAAAAAGATCGCAAGAGAGAATGCGGAACGGGTGAAGCTGGCGCATCGTCTTGACCACCGCCCGACTCAGCTTTCCGGGGGCGAGATGCAGCGTGTTGCCATTGCCCGGTCGCTGGTCAACAAGCCAACTTTTCTGCTGGCAGACGAACCGACTGGGAACCTGGATGAAAAGACCGGGGATGAGATCATGGAACTGTTCCACGAATTGCACGGACAGGGTGTCACCATCGTCATGGTCACCCACAACCCGACCTATGAGCATCATTATGACCGGGTGATCTATCTCCGCAACGGTCAGGTGGGCAAAGAAATCGATGTCAAAAACGGCAAGATAACGGAATTTGAGGTAAAGCAGTGAAATTCAGCGATCAGATCTCCCTTTCTTTCCATAACCTGATGCTGCACAAGATCCGGTCTGTGCTGACCTCGCTCGGCATCATTTTCGGTGTTGGCAGCGTGATTTCCATGCTGTCCATCTCTCAAGGGGCGAAGGAACAGGCGCTTGCCTCCATTGAAGCGATGGGGATCGATAAAATTATTGTATCCTCCCGGAAACCGCCCATGGAGGGGAAGGATACCAGCAACGCCTCTGCCACCACGCAGACATACGGTTTGACTCTGGCGGACCTGCAGCATATCCGGCAGATGGAAAATGTAAAGCGTGTAACGGTTGCCCGGAACACCCGGCAGAAGATCATGAAAGGCATTACGTTGCTGGAACTGACTTTGATCGGCGTGGATCCGGCATTTCTCAAAGACAGTAATTCCAATTTGATCCAGGGACGGTGGCTTGCCCCCGGCGACTATCTGATGAAGGCGCCGAACTGTGTAGTCGGACGGAATGTAAAACGCAAATTGTTCAATCTGGGTGAGCAGAATATCATCGGCTCCAGAATCACGGTGGAAAACCATGTTTACAATGTGGTGGGGGTGATCGAAAACAACCACGGCACCAACATCCTCGGTATCGGAAAACCGGATGACATGATCCTCATACCGATGACAACCAGTCAGGCGAAATACGGCAACCGGTCCTCCACGGTATCCACCGGTACACTTCAGGTGGAGGAAGTGGAGTACGATACGTTTATTGTTACCGTGGAAGATACATTCTATATCGACTACACCAGCAAACGGATCGCAGCGTATCTGGATAAGACCCACGGGGCCCGCCGGGACTGGGAAAAGATCGTGCCGTATTACCTGCTGCTGCAGAAGGAGAAAACCCAGAATATCTTTACGATCGTGATGGCATCTATTGCCGGGATCTCCCTGTTGGTCGGGGGGATCGGGATCATGAACATTATGCTGGCGAATGTGTATGAACGCCGGAAGGAGATCGGCACCCGCCGTGCGCTCGGCGCCAAGAAAAACGATATTATCATCCAGTTTCTGCTGGAGACGATCTTCCTCACTTTCCTCGGTGGCGCGATCGGAGTCGCTATGGGGATCGGCATTGCAGAAGTCGTGGCAAAATATGCAGGCATGCCCGTGGCATTCTCCCTCTGGTTCATTCTGCTGGCGTTGGCGATCTCGGCAGCGATCGGGATCCTCTTCGGCACCTACCCCGCCTGGAAAGCAGCCCAGCAGAACCCCATCGACGTCCTCCGCGCAGAATGATACTCTGCCGCTTGTTTTTTTCGATGATTTAGGGGTACACAAGTTGATTTTTCAAAAATCAGTGTTACTTTATTGTATAACATAATTTTGTAACTGCAAAAAGAAAAAACGTTGTATCTCATGGATGATATACAAAAGACTGTAAAAATCGATTTTTCAACAGGAACAAACAGCGCCCCCGACACCGGGATCTGCGATTGCGGCGGCACTTTTGTTTTTGACACACAACGCCGGATACACATTTGCGACAAGTGCAAAATCATCAAGCGAACGGTATCAAAAAAACAATTCCAGCCCGGTGAAATCGTTGCGGATCGTTACAAGATCCTGAAACTGCTCGCACAGGGCGGGATGGGCTATATTTATCTGTGTACCTCTACGGGAGACAGCAGTGTGCGCTACGTTTTGAAGACCATGAATCTGCCCCGCCTGATCGCGGCTCAACACCAGTTTGATACCGAACAGCGGCGGATCATGCGGGAAGCGAAACTTTTGAACGCTCTGGATCACCCGAATATTGTCAAAGTTTACGATTCCTGGCAGGATGATTCCAATACGTATATCGTTATGGAATACATCAACGGCTCCAATCTTGCACAGGTCAAGCGGGTGGGGGAATATGAGTTCGATGAAGCCACTGTTCTGCAAATCATGTACCAGATCGCAGATGCTTTGCAGTACGCATGGGAAAGTCAGCGGATCCTGCACCGGGATATCAAACCGTAAAACATTATGTTGGATGAGAACGGACACCTCCGGCTGCTGGACTTCGGGATCGCAAAATCTCTTACTGCCAACAATACAACGGCGCTGACGACAAAAGGAAGCGGTCTCGGCACGCCCGGGTACATGAGTCCGGAACAGTTCTCCAGCAATGAGGCGTTGAACTGCACCACCGATATTTACAGCCTCGGAGCAACCGCATATTTCCTTCTGACCGGTTCCCTGCCATACATCGGCGAAAATGCGCTCGATATATTCGGGGACATGCTGGATCATGAACCGGAACTGCTGCATAAGATCAACCCCGCGGTCTCGGAAAATATGTCCGCATTGATCCGGAGCATGATGCGCTTTGCTCCGGCAGAGCGCCCGTTCAGCTGGCGGAAACTGAAAATGGATCTTGATCTCGTTATGAATGGGCTGCCGCCCCGACCGAATTGATATCCTTGATTTTGGAAAACAAAGGAGCAAGCATGGATTTTTTTCTTGAACCGGGGGAGATGATCGATAAATATTGCGTGGAACGCTGCCTCGGCACCGGGGGCATGGGCGCTGTTTATCTGGTCCGCCATACCCAGCTGAAAACCATGCGTGCGCTGAAACTGCTCCACCCGGATATTGAGGCGGAGGATCCGGAATACCGGGAACGGTTCATTCGTGAAGCACAGTTTGCCGCCCGGATCCAGCACCCGAATATTGTCGCGGTTATGGATGTGGAAACAAAATCCATGTCCGGTTTTTCCTATATTGTGATGGAATATGTGGAAGGTCATTCCATCAGCCAGCTGTTAAAAAACGGCCCCTTGTCCGAGACGCAGGCGGTATTTATTATCCGGGAAACTGCCAAAGCCCTTGCCTACGCGGCGGAAAGCGGGATCGTTCACCGCGACATCAAGCCTGCCAACATTATGATCACAAACGATGGTCACGTGAAACTGGCGGACCTGGGGATCGCAAAATGCAGCGATCCGACCGGGGGTTCAAACACGTTGACCGTTGCCGGCACCATGATCGGCACTCCGGCATACGCCTCGCCGGAACAATGCCGCGATGCCCGTTCGGTTGATACCCGCGCAGATATTTACAGCCTCGGCGCCACGCTGTATGAAATGCTGACCGGAGAAGCGCCCTTCTCCGGGACCAATGCTTTCGATATTATGGCAAAAGTCGTCCGGGCAAATCCTGTCCCGATCCTGCAGCTCAAACCCGAATCCACGCCCGAACTGGCGGCGCTCGTCGAAAAGATGATGCAGAAAAAACCGGAAAACCGTCCGCAGACCATGCTGGATCTGCTGGAAGAATTGTATCTGTTTGAGATCCCGGATGGGGAACAGGAAATGACTCCCATGCTCCAGCAGTTGATCGAAAGCCGGGCTGAAGCGGTGGCACAGGAACGGGTTTCTGAAATCCTGAGGTCAACCAGAAAAACAAGAAAAATCAAAACCCTTTCCACTATCCTGCTGACGGTTCTCCTGCTGGCAGTGATCGCTTTTCTGGGCTTCCAACTGCTTACCTCCGATGATCCTGAAGCTCTGGAAGCATTGACAGAAGAAAAAGCGGAAGCAGAAGCGGAACAGAAGCGACTGGCAGAAGAAAAGGCTAAAGCGGAAGCGGAACAGAAAAGGCTTGCAGATGAAAAAGCTAAAGCGGAAGCGGAACAGAAGCGGCTGGCGGAAGAAAATGCTAAAGCAGAAACGGAACAGAAGCGACTGGCAGAAGAAAAGGCTAAAGCAGAAGCAGAACAGAAGCGACTGGCAGAAGCGAACAAAAAACTGCTTGAAAAGACAAAGTTTGACCTTAAAAAAATTGAAAACGATAAAAAATTGGGAATCAAGTTCAGCCCGGACAACAGAACTTTACTTTCTTATCCAAAAAATCTGACTGCGGAACAGTATTCCATTCCGGCCGGAGTTTATTTAATTCAATCGTATGCGTTCCGGAATTGCACCTCCCTCACGAGCATCACAATCCCAGACAGTGTTTCCGGTATCGGAGTTGATGCCTTTTTTAATTGTTCGTCTCTCAAAAGCATTACGATACCCGACAGCGTTACGAGCATTGAGGGAAGCACGTTTAAAGGCTGCGAATCCCTCACAAGCATCACGATCCCGGACAGTGTTACGAGTATTGGGGAGTGGGCGTTTTCCGGATGCGAATCCCTCACGAGCATCACGATCCCGGACAGTGTGACAAGCATTGGGGGGGGAGCGTTTTACGGATGCAGATCCCTCACAAGCGTCACAATTCCAGACAGTGTCACCAGCATCGGATATCGTGCGTTTAACAGCTGCTCCGCCCTCTCAAGCATCACGATTCCAGACAGTGTTACCAGCATCGGGTTTGGCGCGTTTGCAAACTGCTCCTCCCTCACGAGTATCACAATCCCAGACAGTGTGACAAGCATTGGAAATGGCGCGTTTGCGTACTGCACCTCCCTCACAAGCGTCACAATCCCGGACAGCGTTACGAGCATTGAGGAAAGCGCGTTTTACGCCTGCAGAGCCCTCTCAAGCATCACAATTCCGGACAGCGTGACAAGCATTGGGAGAGACGCATTCTCTGCAAGGACTGAAGTTTTATATGCAAAGGCCTTTACTTTTCTACCGGATGGGGGATTAATCAATCAAAAACAGAAAGCTTTTGTAGCTGCACCCCGATATCAGTCTGGCAGTTATACAATTCCAGACGGCGTAACAAATATTGGGGATATGGCGTTTAAGGACTGCACCTCCCTCACGAGCATCACAATCCCAGACGGCGTAACAAATATTGGGGATATGGCGTTTAA
>JAGAPM010000333.1 GCA_017623265.1 Lentisphaeria bacterium
CTGCCGGATGCCGCTCCCCTCATGGGTATGCTCATGTTCGGTAACCTGATGAAGGAATGCGGTGTTGTGGACCGCCTGAGCGATACCGTTCAGAATGCTCTCATCAACATCGTGACCATCTTCCTGGGTATTGCGGTCGGCTCCAAGCTTTCTGCGGAACAGTTCCTGAGCGCTCAGACGCTGGGTATTCTGGTCCTCGGCTGCGTGGCGTTCTGTATCGGTACTGCCGCCGGCGTGCTGATGGCGAAACTGATGAACGTCCTCAGCAAGGAAAAGATCAACCCGCTGGTCGGTGCCGCCGGTGTCTCCGCCGTCCCGATGGCTGCCCGCGTGGTCAACAAGGTTGGTCTGGAATACGACAGCCAGAACTTCCTGCTCATGCAGGCAATGGGTCCCAACGTTTCCGGTGTGATCGGCTCTGCCGTCGCTGCCGGTGTCCTCCTCAAACTCTGCGGAGGTCTCTGACCCTGATCTGTCAGTTTTGCTGACAACACAAAATTCCGAAGCGCGAACGTGGCGTGATTCCCGTTCGCGCTTTTGCATCTTCACGAATAACAACGATTAACGAATTATTTGATTATGAAAACATTGACTTTTATTCTCATGTCCGCCGCCATGATCCTGCTCGGCGCCGCCTGCTCCACTCCCCACACCACCAACACCGGCAGATCCGCCGTGGAAGAAGGTCTGACCTGCGCCGTGGTGGAACGGGCACTGGACAAAGCGGACATTACCAAGTACAAAGGAAAAACCGTGTTCATGGATTATTCCTATCTCTCCCCGCAGACCCAGAAGGATCTGTGCATGGCTTACATGGAAAAACGCTGCGCAGAAAACGAAATGATCGTCAGCAAGGATGCAGCGAAGGCCGATGTGGTCTTCCAGCTCTTCTGCGGTGTTCTTGCAACGGATGTGGATAAGTTCCTGCTTGGTACTCCGCCGCTGCCGATTCCGGTTCCGGATACCGACCTGAGCATTGTGATCCCGGAAATCGCTCTTTTCAGTAAGTACACCCGCAGCGCATACGGCAGATTTTACATCACGGTCAAGGATGCCAAGACCAACAAGCCTCTGGAAACGATCACGGAACTCAATGCGCAGACGCAGTACATCAACTGGGTCATCTGTTTGATCCCCTTCAAGACCCACTCCACAGATCTGGAACACACGCCCTGCGATTCCGAAATGATCGCAGTCTGGGAAGAATAAGCGGACATTGTAAGATCTGCTGAAAAATGGGGCTGTTGCAAAAACCTCAACAGGTTGGCAGCAGTCCCGTTTTTTTGTGCGAAAACAAGTCACAACGGGAAAATACAACCTGTCCGGACCTGTCCGTATCAACATGCCTGAATCAAAATGCTGTCCTTCGGGCTGTTGCTTTTTTGTTCATCTGTGCTATATTATTTTGAAACACAGAAGGAACGATCATGACAGATATCATTATACGCGGCGCTGCCGAACACAATTTGAAGCATATTGACACCACGATCCCCCGGGATTCGCTGACGGTCATCACGGGGCTTTCCGGCTCGGGAAAGTCTTCTCTTGCCTTTGATACGCTTTACGCAGAAGGTCAGCGCCGGTATGTGGAAAGTCTTTCTGCCTATGCGCGCCAGTTTCTGGACCGCATGAGCAAGCCGAAAGTCGATCATATTGAGGGACTTTCCCCTGCCATTGCCATTGAACAGCGCACAGCCGGTTCCAATCCCCGGTCCACGGTGGCGACAGTGACAGAGATCTACGACTACCTGCGTCTGCTCTACGCCCACACCGGAACGCCCCACTGTCCGAAATGCGGCAAAATCCTTCAGGCGCAAAGTCCTCAAGCGATCTGTGAAAAGCTGATGAAGCTGCCGGACGGAGCGGCAATGATGATCCTGGCGCCTTATATCGACGGCAAAAAAGGGGAACACCGGGATGTGATCGAACAAATCCGGCGGGATGGCTTCATTCGCGCCCGCATTGACGGTGAGATCCTTTCGCTGGAAGATGATCTCAAGCCTCTTGCCAAGACCAAACTGCACTCCATCGAAGCGGTGGTGGACCGTCTCATCTGCGGCAGACTTGATCCCTCCCGCCTGAACGATTCCGTGGAAACGGCGCTCAAATGCGGTAAAGGGACCCTGATCGTACTTACGGAAGATATTTCCAATCCGGACAACAATTCCCGGAACCGGATCTGGCTGGAGGAAGTCATCAGCGAGCATCTCGGCTGTGAAAAATGCGGCATATCCTTCTCGAAACTGGAGCCGCGCAATTTTTCGTTCAACAGTCCGTACGGAGCATGCCCGGTCTGCAACGGGATCGGGTCGGAACTGGTGATGGATCCGGCGAAAGTCATTCCGGATGAAAATCTTTCCATCAGCAAGGGTGCGATCCCGGCTTGGCGGCGCGGTCCCCGGCGGCTGATCATCTATTATAACCATCTGCTGAAAAGTCTGGCGACCCACTTTGATGAGCCGGATATGCTGGATATGCCGTGGAAAAAACTGCCGCAGAAGATCAAAGATGCCCTGCTTTACGGCACCGGAGAAGAGCCGGTGGATTTCAGTTTCTGGATGCGCGGACGGCGGATCAACATGACGAAACCCTTTGAGGGCATTCTTGCCAACCTGCATCACCGCCAGAAAGATTCCGAATCCGATGCGGTGCGGGACCGGCTGGCGGAACTGACCGTCCGGCAGGTCTGCCCGGTCTGTCACGGGAAGCGGTTGAAACCGGAAAGTCTGGCGGTGGAGATCGCCGGTGTCAGCATTGATGCGTTCAATGCCATGTCCGTGGAAAAAGCGCTTGATTTTGTGTCGAATCTGAAACTGGATGAAGAAAAAACCGCCATTGCAGGCGAAATTCTGAAAGAGATCCGCAACCGTCTCCGTTTCCTGCTGGACGTTGGGCTTGGTTATCTGACGCTGAACCGGGAATCCGGCACGCTTTCCGGCGGGGAGGCACAGCGGATCCGTCTTGCGACGCAGCTGGGATGCGGTCTTGTGGGCGTTCTCTACATTCTGGATGAACCCAGTATCGGACTGCATCAGCGGGACAATGACAAACTTCTTGCCACCCTGAAACGGCTGCGGGATATCGGCAACACGGTGGTGGTGGTGGAACATGATATCGATACGATCCTGGCGGCGGATCATGTGATCGACCTGGGACCGGCGGCAGGAGTCCACGGCGGCGAGATCGTGGCGGAAGGCAAGCCTGCGGATTTGGTCCGGTTCCCCCGGTCCATGACTGCCAAATATCTTTCCGGCGAAGAGGAGATCCCGGTCCCCGCCAAGCGAAAAGGCGGCAGCGGCAAGTATCTGGAGATCATCGGGGCGGAACATAACAACCTGAAAAATATTGATGTCTCCATTCCGCTCAGCACATTCACCTGCGTTACCGGTGTCTCCGGCAGCGGAAAGTCCTCGCTGGTGAACGGGATCCTGAAACGAGTGCTTCAACAGCAATTCAAAATGGCGGATGCGGAAGAACCGGGGAAACATAATGCGGTTCTGGGTTTGAAACATATTGATAAAGCCATTGTGATCGACCAGAGTCCGATCGGGCGTACACCCCGTTCCAATGCAGCGACTTACACCGACATGTTCGGTGCGATCCGTAATCTTTTCGCCTCGCTTCCGGAAGCAAAACTGCGGGGATTCGGCCCCGGCAGATTCAGCTTCAATGTCAAGGGCGGACGCTGTGAGGAATGTCAGGGCGATGGTATCAAGAAGATCGAAATGCAATTTTTACCGGACGTCTATGTGGAGTGTTCATGCTGTCACGGACGGCGTTTCAATGCCGAGACATTGAGCGTTTATTACAAGAAGAAAAATATAGCGGACGTGCTGGAAATGACCGTTTCCGAAGCGTGCGATTTCTTTGATGCCATCCCCACGATCAAACGCAAACTTCAAACGTTGAAGGAAGTGGGTCTTGGCTATATCCAGTTGGGTCAGCCAGCCACCACCCTTTCCGGCGGCGAAGCACAGCGGGTGAAACTGGCAGCTGAACTTGCCCGTGTTCCCCGCGGTCATACCATCTATATTCTGGATGAACCGACCACCGGGCTGCATATTGCAGACATCAAACAGCTATTGGAAGTGCTGGTGAAACTGCGGGACAAAGGCAACACGGTACTGGTCATTGAACATAATCTGGATGTCACCAAGGTGGCGGATTATGTGATCGATCTCGGACCGGAAGGGGGCGATAACGGGGGCACGCTGGTGGCTTCCGGAACGCCGGAACAGGTGGCGGAAGTGCCGGAGTCTCATACGGGGAAATATCTGAAACGGATTCTGGGAAAAGCCTGAGATCCGTCAAAATTTGAACACAAATCATGAAAGTGACGGAGAAATGACAAAGAAACGACGGATCATAAAAAATGCTGTCTTTCTGTTATTTTTCCTGTTATTCGTTCTGCTTACCGGCTGTGCCGGCTTGAGAACGATCCCCCCGCTTCCGGATCTTTCCGGAATACCGTCCGAGCCATTTGCTCCGACTGTTCTTTACATTCCCGGCTGGCAAAGTCAGCAGGGTCCGGAGTATGAAGAAATGGTACGGGACCGTCAGGCGGAAGAGATTCGTCTTCTGCAGGCGGCATACCCGGGGGCAAACATTGTTTACACCTTCTGGGATAATGCGGTAAGCTGGCCGCAATGCGTCAAAAATACCGATAAACTGATACACGATCTCGGCAGAAGGATCCGTGCTTTGACGCCGGAGCAGCGCGCCAATCTGATTCTTGTGGGCCATTCACTCGGTGGAAAAGCGGTGATCCGTCTGATGTCCGGTCTTGCCAAAAAAGGCATGCGTGTAAAGCAGGGCGTCTTTCTTGCTGCCGCTCTTCCGGATACAGCGCCGGAAATCGGCAGAGCGATCAATGCCTCCATATATCCGGTCATCAATATTTATTCTCCTGCCGATGGGACTTTGCGTCTGATTCTGGGTTTTGTGGGCAATTCTCCGCCATTGGGCGCCTACGGTAATGCGATCGCATATCCTCCGGAACGATTTTTTCAATATCACGTGGAACCGCATTTCAAGGGGAACTGGGACTGGATCCACAACCATTGGAGCGTTCATTATCTGGAGCGGCTGGATCAGATCCTTTCAGCCAACACCCTGCCGTCCAACGAGATCCATCCGCCGGAGAAAAAGATCATTCTGCCCCACGCCACGACACCGGTCTATCAGACGGATGCCAATCTTTCCGCATGGAAGACCCTGCGGACATACAAGGGATGGCGTCTGCAGAACAGCCGGTTGATCCGTTTCCACTACCGGATCCTGGACCGGCGTGACCGGGTTCGGGCGGAAGCGTGGACATGGACCTCGATCAAGGAGTCTATGGACAGCCTTGAAGCCCAGTTGGGGCAGGGGGAGTAAATCAATATCCCCGCAGAGTATAGTGCATGACTTCGGCACGGATCATGGGATCAAAGGAGATCGCCTGTGCAGATTCGGGCTGCAGTCCGGGATTCATAACAGCTTGCGCCAGAAGAAATTCCCCGATTCTTGTCCGGTACTTGCAGAGTTTTTCCTCTGCATCTTCCTCCGCAGCATCCACACAGATCATTACGCTGAAACCGAACTCGACAGGCGGATTGTTGCCGAAATTCATTTTTTCCGTACAAAAAACAACGGCAGGCAGCTGAAATTCCGGAAAATATTGCAGAACCTGCTCCGGTGTTCCTTCTGTCATGGAATAAATGTGCCAGCCGGGATATTCCTCACCGGTAGCGGTCTGGGCATGATCGTAAAATGTTGCGACCTGTTCAAGATAAGATAATTTTTCGGACATTGCGTCTCCTTTCGTTTTGAAAAGGTACGCAGCGTCAAAGAGATTTTTCTCAATATGTCATGAGACCATCATTGCGGATCGTGACGGATTTTCCGACAGCAAAGGACAGGGAAGGGAGGGCATGCCCGAAGGTCAATCCCTCAAAAAAGGGCGTATCCGGGTGGCGTTCTGCGAAACGCCGGAAGATCCGTTTCCGTTCCTCCGGGGTTCCGCAATCACCGGAGAAACCGGCAAATACCACAGCGGCAACGGAGTCAAAGATTCCGGCGAGTTCCAGCTGCAGGAGCATGCGGTCGATCTTGCGGGGCTCTTCATCAATATCTTCTACGGCAAGGATCTTGCCGGACCAACCCGGGAGCCATTGGGAGCCACACAAACTGGCGAGAACCGTCAAATTTGCAGGCACAAAATTGCCAGTGACGGATGAAATGACGGATGGAATGACGGGAGTAAGCTGCGCCGTTTTTTCCGGTGTTCCGGCGAGGGCATGCCGCATGGATTCACAGGAAAAAGGATCGGCGGCGATGTCCGGCAGATGAGCCGCCATCCGTGCAGCAACGGGGCGTCCGGCAGAGCGCGCAAGCATGGCAAGATGAAGGGCAGTCACATCGCTGTACCCGACAACGGGGAGATTCCGTTTTTTCAACAGGTCCCAGTCAATGAGGGGCAGCAGATATGCGGCACCGTATCCGCCGCGGCTGCAAAGGATCAGATCAATGGACTCATCCCGGAGCAGGGCATTGAAACCGGCGGCGCGTTTTTCCGCATCGGCGGCGAAATAATCTTCTTCGCCGGGGGTCAGGGCATCAGGCGCGAGGGTGTAAGCGATCCCCCACTTCTCCAGCAGAGCGGCGGCAGCAGCGATCTGTTCCGGCTCCACCAGTTTGGAGGGGGTGCAGATCCCGATTTTCCGGATGGTATCGGGGAACGGGCAATCGTTTTTCATCCTGTAAAAAATCCTTCTGTTTTGTTCTGACGGAAGATATTTTACACCATTCCATCAAAAAATCAAGCAAAAAGTCCGAAACAACTTTCATTTTGTGTGATTTGATGTTATATTAACAGAAACAACTTAAAAAAACAATCAAATCTTTGAGGAGAATTGAAAATGGCAAGTAACAAAATCGTGAAAGTGGCGGTTCTGGGCTGCGGCGGCAGAGGCTGCGGCGTGGTCGGCAGACTGCTGCGTGACTCCGGCAGAAACGTTCAGGTCGTGGCAGCATACGACCCGGACAAGGCTCAGTGCGAACGGGCAATGAGCAAAGAAGTCTGGGATCAGCCGGATATGAAGATCTGCGACAGCTATCAGGAAGCGATCGCCACGGAAGGCGTGGAATGGGTCATGGTCTTCTCCCCCAACGCTTACCACAAGGAAGGGATCCTGGAAGGATTCCGTCAGGGCAAGAACGTATTCACCGAAAAGCCGCTGGCGACCTCCATTGAAGACTGCCAGGAAATCTTTGACGCCCATCAGAAGAGCGGCGTGAAGTTTGCCACGGGTTTTGTGCTGCGTTTTGCGCCCATCTACCGGAAAGTCAAGGAAATGCTGGAAAGCGGCGAGTTCGGTGACCTGATCACCATCGACGCCTGCGAAAATATCGAACCCTATCACGGCTCCTATATCATGAAGAACTGGCGCCGGAAGACCAGCGAAGCCGGTCCGCACATTCTGGAAAAGTGCTGTCATGACATCGACCTTCTGAACTGGTTTGTGGGCAGCCTTGCCAGCAAGGTGGCGGCATTCGGCGGCAGAGACTTCTTCCTGCCCAAGAACGCGGATCTGAATGAAAAATATCCCAACCACTTCAAAGAAACATGGCGGGATCCCCATGCAATCGACACCCCCTTCACGGAAGATACGGACCTGATGGACAACACGGTTGCGATCTTTGAATACCGCAACGGCGTGCGTGTCCAGTTCCAGGCGACCATGGCAAACGCCATTGCAGAACGGCGTATGGTTTTCCGCTGCTCCCTCGGCACCATCATGATCGAACTTTACAGCAGCACCCTCACATGGCAGACGCTGGGCAGCCACAAGCAGAGCATCATTTTCGGCGGCGACAACCACGGCGGCGGCGATGCGTACATCATGAAGGAACTGTACGAAGGCCCCATGTGTCAGGAAGATGTCCTGCCGAAGTGCAGCGGCAACGAAGGTCTGGAATCCGCCGTTCTGGCGCTGGCGATCGATAAAGCCGCGCAGACCCGGCAGATCGTTGATCTGGAACCTGTCTGGCAGAAACTGAACCGCTGACGCGGCAGATCTCAAAAATCAGAAACGGAGTACGGCATCAAAACCGTACTCCGTTTTTTTGTGTCCGGCGTTTGAATGGAAACCGGCAGAAGGGGTCACTGTACTTTCTTCCGTCTCAATTCTCTTTGAGCCAGATGGGATTGGACCAGGCGGCTTTTCCGTTGCGGTCCGTGATCTGGAGCCGGATATAACTGGATTTGTTGCCGGTGAAATCGTGTTCCAGCGTGGTGAACTCCTGCAGTTCCACGCCGTGGTAATAATTCCTGCGATCGCTGTGTCCGTGGTAGAATTCGGCATAGACAACCGCCCGGACGCAGGGAGAGAATTCCGCTTTCAACACATTGTTTTCAAAGGAGATGGACTTGATCTCCGGACCGGTGCTGGAATAGAAATCGCCTTTTTTCAGAGCGGCGAGGATGGTGGCGGGTTCTTTGTCTTCCGCAAGGACATTGACCCAGCCGCCGGCAAAGTGTTCGGTGGTATGGATGTCATCCACGGCGAGTGCGGGATAGCGGAAACCATCGTTCAGCAGTTCATCCCAGTGGATGGTATCGAACTCGCGCCCCACATAGCGGCAGGAATTGTTATAGACTTCCACGCCCGCCAGCCCTTTCAGCGGCATGATCTCATCGGTCCGGAAGCCGCTCCAGTAGGGATGGGCACAGAATACCAGAGCGCCAACGGCATTGGCGCCGTCGATCGCTTCCTGCCCGTAAGTGAATGTCATTTCAAAATCCTCCGGCAAGCCGAGGGTCAGGAAGTGCCACGGAATATGGCGGGGACCGATGGGGTGCATTTCCATACCGGAGATGAGAGTCATGCCCTTGCCATCAAAAGTGGAGACGGGGTTGGTCTTGGAATGGTCGGTAAAGGCAAGGACATCATAGCCTTCCGCCTGGTAAAGGTCGATCAGTTCGGCGGGGGTCAGTTTGCCGTCGGAAGTCGTGCTGTGGGTGTGCAGAGCGGCGCGGTAAACGTTCCGTTCGCGTCCGAAAAAGTTCATTGTTTTCATATTTTTCTCCTGTGTTGGAACAGGGCAATATAACATTTCTTCTGCCGGATTGCAAGGCAGGAACAACATTTTTTTGAAATAGTACAGAGCAGGTCAAAAGGCTTGAAAAGGGGAACAAGGGGGAATAAAACATAAAATAATGAGTATTTCCAGGGGAATAACGGTCGTTCAGAGATCAAACTGCGACTTGTAAAAGCGGAAAGCGGGTGTATATTCTATGTCAAGTAAAATGGAAAGGATTCCGACATGAGCTTCTGGGATGAAATGAAATCGAAAAAACGGATCTGGCTGGTCTTTATCCCGCTGATGCTGTTTTATGCATCCAGTTACTTCCAGCGGACTGCGATCCCCGGCACGACGTTCGATCTGTTCCGGCAGGATTACGGATTTTCCGCCGTCCAAATTGCAAACCTTACCGCTTCATTTGTCTATATTTACGCATTCTGTCAGTTGATTGTCGGCATGCTGGCGGATAAATACAGCGGGATCCGGATCGTGACCGTGGCAGGGGCGATCTTCTGCACCGGCGTGGTGGCATTCCCCTTCTGCGGCGACAACGCCCCGCTTCTTTACTGCTGCCGCTTCCTGATGGGGCTTGGGGCAAGTTCCCTTTACCTGAGTCTGGTGAAAGAGGCGGACCGTCTGTTCGGGCGCAAAAATTATTCCGTCATGATCGGGATCATCTATTTTGTGGGATACAGCGGCGGACTTTTCGGGACGCTGCCCTTCGGAGCCCTGTGCCGCCGGTTCCACTGGATCACGCTGCTGTACTGGGTGGGCGGAATCACGCTGGGGTTGTATCTGCTGTTCCTTGCCATGCGTAAAAACGCTCCCGCCGCGCCCATTTCTCCGGCGAAACTTTCCCTGAAACCTCTGTGGAAAATCATGAAAGTACCGTACACGTGGATGCTGCTCTTTTCCTCAACGGTGGTGTTTTCCTTCCATTCCATCGGTCAGATGGTGTTCGGGAAGAAATTTCTGCAGGATTCCGCCGGTTTGAGTGCCGGTGCCGCAGAAGCAACGATCTTTTTCCAAACTCTTGTGTGCATGTTCGCATTGTTGAGCGGCGGGATCCTGACCAGACTGACGAAAAACAAGCGGAAACCACTGATCATCTTTGCGCCGTCGCTGACTCTTGCCACCACGGTACTGCTGCTGTGTGCGATCCAATTCCACCTGCATCCGCGTTTTTATGTGGCAGGCATGATCCTTTTTGCAGCGGCATCCGGCTTCTCGGTGGTCTATCCCATGGCGGTACAGGAGTTCAACTCCCGTGATTCCATCACCCTTGCCGCAGGATTCAACAACAACTGCAACTATCTGGGGATCGCCATTTTTTCCCCGTTGGCAGGGCTGCTGCTGGACCATTTCAAGGTAGCGGGCAGCAATGTTTATCCGCATGAGGCATATCTGTGGCTGTACGGGCTTGCTCTGATCCCGGCGGCGGCAGCGGTGATCGTTGCCTGTTTCATCCCGGAAACGGGCGGACATTTTGTGCACAAGAATTATCAAAACGTTACAAATTCATAAGGAGTTTTGCATGGAAAAACAGAATGATCTCCCCCTGATCAGCATCGGTGTTTCCGCTTATAACCGGAAGGATTTTCTGCGCCTGAGTCTGGACTCGCTCCTTGCCCAAACCTACCCCAACTGCGAGATCATTGTGGTGGATGACGGTTCCTCCGATGGTACGGGCGAAATGATGGCGGCGGAATACCCGCAGATCCGGTATATCTATCAGGAAAATGCAGGGGATGCTGCTGCCAAAAACCATGCCGCCCGGGAAGCGCACGGGGAATATATCGTATTCAACGATTCAGATGATCTTTTTCTGCCGGACACCGTGGAACGGTTGTACAATGCGCTGCCGGAAAATCCGGGTAACGCCTGCAGTTACGGGACTTATCAGACCATCGATGCAGAGGGAAATTCCCTGCCGACAAAGAAAAAAGTTGCCGTTTATCCCTCCGGCATGATCGTTCGTGATCTGCTGAAACATATCGTGGTAAACAGCTGCGGGGTGTTGATCCCGCGCCGTTTGTTTCTGGAAGCAGGAGGATTCGATGCCACACTGCGCGTTTCACATGACTACAAATTTTTCCTGAAAATCGCCGGAACGACTCCGTTTTTTGCGATTCAGGAGCCGGTTTTTCTGCGGAGACGGCATGGGAACAATCTTTCCGGGGCGACTTACGCCAAGCTCCTGATCGTATTGAAAGTTGTGGAAGGGTTTGCGGCAGAAAATCCGGATTCGGCAGAAAAGTACCGCAGGGAATTACATTCCCGTTATGCCGATCTGCATAACAAATTGACCCGTCAGGCACGGAAGGAGAACCTGAAAAAAGAAGCTCTTGAACATGCTTCCGCCGCGTTCCGTTACCGTCCCTGCCTGAAATCCTTTTTCCGTCTTCTCGGAGCGAAACTGGGGTTATAATGTGATCGTTTCCACGGCAACCGGGGTCAAGATGGCACACGCCGGCAGAGCAGCCTGCAGATAAGCAACGGCATTTTCCCCGGTGCAGTGCAGAAGATACAATCTTTTCACAGCGCTTTTCCGCAGATAATCTGCCGTCTGTTTCAGCCGTTTTTCATCTGCCAGCAGCAGATGCAACCCGCCGATGATCGTGTGTATCTTGATATCCGGCAAATATTTGCGGCAATGTTCCAGTGTATTGATGATTCCTGCATGACAGCACCCCTGGATCAGAACGCCCTCTTTCAGCAGCAACGCCTGTTCATCTGCAATGGTATCCGGCGTCTTTTTTTCGGGATCCAGAAAGAATGGACCGCCGCAATCTTCACCGGAAAGACGGGGGATCGGACCGGTGGCATACATACCCGGCAGGATCTCTGCGGGCGCAGATATACGAACAAATGTCAGCGTATTTTCCGGCATGGAAAGATCCCGTACCGGCTTTCCCGGATGACAACTGAAGCGTTTTTTTCCGATACCCTCTGCGGCGAAGACTGTTTTTCCGGCAAGCAGTCCGATCCCGCCGGTATGATCGTTATGACCGTGGGAGAGAAACACATGATCCGGCAAGTCATTCATATTCATAAGCTTGCAATTTTCTTTCAACGCTTTGCCCGCACCGGTATCGAACAGGATTGCTTCCCCGTTCTGTTCAATGAGCAGGGAAAGCCCATGCTCCGCCGTCAGACCGGGCAGAGCATGGTTTTCAACGAGGATGGAGCATCGCATATCAGAGGAACTCGGCAGCAGCAGCAGCCAGCGGACTGCGTTCGCTCTTCATGAGCGTAATGTGTCCGCTGAGGGGCAGGTGTTTCATGTGTTCAACGATATTGGTCAATCCGTTGCTGGAGGCGTCCAGATAGGGATTGTCGATCTGATCCGGGTCACCGGTCAGTACGATCTTGGTCCCCTCGCCGCAACGGCTGACAATGGTCTTGACCTCGTGCGGCGTCAGGTTCTGAGCTTCATCCACGATCACAAACTGGTTGGGGATCGTTCTGCCGCGGATGTAGGTAAGCGCTTCCACTTCCAGTTTTTTATTGCGTTTCATCTCTTCGATCTGACGCCGTGCGGAAGATTCCCGTTTATCCGAACGCAGGAGAAATTCCAGATTGTCATAGATCGGCTGCATCCAGACATCCAGTTTTTCATCCTTATCCCCAGGCAGATAGCCGATATCGTTTCCGAGGGGGATAATGGGGCGTGAAACGAGGATCCGAGAGTAAACATTCTGTTTTTCCGTGAGTTCCAATGCCGCGGCGAGCGCGAGGAGAGTCTTTCCGCTGCCCGCCTTGCCCACCAGCGTAACCAGCGGAATCTCCGGATCCATAAGCAGATGGAGCGCCATACGCTGTTCTCTGCTGCGGGGCGTAATGTTCCAGACATGTTCCGCAATCCCATCATGCAGTTTTTCCAGACGGTCGAACCGGCGCCACCCGAAAGCAGCGTGTTTGCTGTTCACGGCATCCTGCAGAAGCACGAACTCGTTGGGCTGGATATTCATGCCATCTGGCACAGGGATGGATTTTTCCTGATGGAACTGATCAATCAGCTCGCCGGAGACATTTTCCGTGCGGCTGCCGGTGAAAAGTTCATTGTAATCCACCCGTTCTTTTTCAAAATCCTGCACCTTGATCCCGAAGGCATCCGCTTTCAGGCGCAGATTAATATCTTTGGTAATAAAGATGACCTGCCGGTCCGGGAACTGTTTTTTGAGCATGGAAGCCACATTGAGGATCCGGTTGTCCGGCACACTCATATCAGCATTCTCAAAGAGAAAACCATCGCTGATGACCACCCGCAGGGAACCGCATTGATCCGGCTCGGCGGCATTATCCAGGCATACACCGGTGAAAAGGCTGCCTTTTTCCCGGAGCTGATCCAGTTTCCGGATCACATGGCGGGAATTTCTGCCCAGTTCATCTTGATTCCGTTTGAACTTATCCAGTTCTTCCAGAACAGTCATGGGGATGACAATTTCGTTGTCGGCAAAGGATTCGAGGGCGGCGGCGCTGTGGAGAAGCACATTGGTGTCGAGGACAAAGATCTTTTTGTTGTTCATAAGTGACCTCCTTCCATATTGGTTGCAATATATTATGGATGTTTTTTTCCGTATTTTCAAGTGAAAAAGTGGAAAAAAATAAAAAAAGAAGCTATATTTATAACAAAGATACAGTTGAGAAAGTTCCCGGGAATCAGAAAAACGCAAAAATTTCTGATTTTTTTGTGCGCTTTCTCATAGGAAAGGAAAGTGAATGAAAAAAATATTTTTCTTGATACAATTGCTGCTTTGTTCCGCACTCACCGGCGCAGAAACCGTTTCTGATTCCCTGCGTGCCGCTGCGGAACAGGGCGATTCCAATGCCCAGTACAAGCTGGGCAATGAATATTTTTACGGAACGGAAAGCCGGAAAGTCAACTACGAACTTGCCGCCTATTGGTACCGTAAAGCGGCAGTGGGCGGGAGCGGAGCAGCACAGCTGAATTACGGGATCTGCCTGGAACATGGTTTCGGCGTGGACCGGGATCCGAAAAATGCCAGTCTCTTCTACCTTTTCGCCGCGAACAAGGGGATTCCGGAAGCGGAATACAACCTTGCTCTGCTGTATCTCTACGGCAGTCAGAACGATTCCAAACTGCCCCGGGAAAAGGCGGTCGCCCCGGATCGCAGCCAAGCGGAACAGCACTTGAAAAATCTGGTGGAAAAAGAGTTTGCGCCCGCTATGGTGGAACTTTCCGCCGTCATGCTCAATAAGGAAAATGTAACGGAACAGGACCGGAAAGATGCTGTTGCCCTGTTGCTCCGTGCGGAAAAACTGCCCGGTGTTACGGGAAAAGGTCTGCGTTTTCTGGCAGATTGTTACTATGGCGGGATCGGCGGTCTGACCAAAGATCCGGCAAAAACCGTTGCTCTGCTGAAGCGAGCGATCGAAAAGAAGGATCTGGATTCCGTCACCAAGCTGGCATTTTTCTACGAACACGGCGAAGGCGTGGAAAAACAGGATAAACAAAAAGCATTTGAACTTTACAAAGAAGCAGCTTTGAAGGGGCAGGCATACGCCCAGTACAAATATGCAGAATTTATCTGTGAAGATTACGAGAAAGGCAAGGGCTTTGAATATGCCATGGAGTTTTATGAACGGTCCATGGCGCAGGAATGTCCTCAAGCCTTACACCGGGTGGCACTTTTCGCCCTCAAAGGACTCGGCTTGGAAAAACCGGACCCTGTACAGGCTGTAACTCTGCTGGAACGGGCGGCGCTGGTGGGATATCCCGCATCCCAGTATTCTCTCGGCTGTATGTACGCAGAGGGGGACGGGATCCCGCAGGATGATCTGCGTTCCTTCCTCTGGTTCGCCGAAGCCGCAAAACGGGGGCATGCAGCCGCCATGCGGAAACTGGCAATCTGTTATGCAAAAGGGCAGGGCTGTACCAAAGATCACGAAAAAGCCGTTCTGTGGTTGAATTATGCGGCACAGGCAGGCGATTATCTGGCGATCCAGATGTTGGAGAAAAATCGAACGAATCCATTGTAAAGAAAAAATAATCATGAAACAATGCGCAGGGTGATCATGTTCAAAAAGGAACGATTCAAAAAAAGATTTGCGGCAATTGCAGGAATCATAATTGCTGCCATGCTGTTGGTGTGTGCCTGTAATAAGAAGCAGGAAAAAAAAGAAAGCAGGATGTCCCGGTTGAGAGAAGGGATAACGCTGGAATACCGGAAAAGCAAATATTCCTTCAAAGAAAAAATCCCGGCAGAAAAATCCTTTTCAGCGAAAGCTCAAAAAAATGCAGATTTCTCGAAAACAGAAGATTTTTCTGCCACTCCGTCAGAACTGCCCATAAAAAAAGTAGAGTCGGAAGTTGTAGTGGAACCGGATGTTGCCACAGAGAAAAAGAGCGATGAAGAGGTCCATGCGGAATTGGAACGGCAGAAATACCTCTGCCGGGATTTCCTCCAAACACACGGTCCGGAGATCCGCAAAGATCCCGGTCAGACCGTCGGGAAACAATTGGAAGAAGTGGAACAGTTGCTCCTGAAGGCGGAAGAAGCGCAAAAAAACGGTAAGCCCGCAGCGGATACGCTGGTGCTTTATCAGCAGATCTCCGGCAAGATAGACTGGCTGGTCAATCACGGCTTGCTGCTCCGGAAGGAAGTCCGTTCCAAAATCGAAGTGGCGGAACAAACCAGGAAATCCATGCAGAGCGTTTCTGCTGCGAAATTTGCTCCGGCTGCCGCAGTCAGGGCGGAACAATTGCTTTCAGAGGGACATTCTCTGTACGAAAAAGGTCAATTTTCTGAAGCGTTGAAGAAATTCAACGAAAGTATTTCCAGCTGCCGTCAGGCAATTCTGGCAGCTGGGAAACATGCGCCCCGAAAGTTGCTCGCCGAAGCACAGCTGGCGGAACAGGCGGGAAACTGGAAAGCGATGAAAAGTCTTGCCGCAGAAGTGCGTACCTTCGATGCCACAGAAGCTGAATTAAAACAGGCGGAGGCTTTGATCATCCGGGCTGAAAAACTGGAAAAAATCGAACAGATAGACCGTCTGCTGAAAGAGGCGGAAGAACACCGGAAAGCCCGGAACTGGGGTGAACTTCTTGCCGTTGCCGATAAGATCCGTATTTATGATCCCGGCAATGCGCATATATCTGCCCTGAAAAAAGAGGCAGACGCTGCCCTTCTGCAGCAGCAGATCAAAGCTCGTCTTGCCGAAGCGGAAGAAGCAAAAAAGGGTCGGAAGTGGGAACAGGTCGTGGCTCTGACCGATCAGATTTTGAAACTGGAACCCGGCAACGATCCGGCGAAAAAACTGGCTGAAGAAGCACGGCTGGAATTGTTGCCCCGTCTGCAATTCCGGATCACATTTTACGGCAAAGAACAGCCTGTTCCGCAGGGGGCAGTCAAGGTCCGGAAAACAGGTACACCGGATGTCCGGACGGTTGATGGCATATTCCGGGATCTGGAATCCGGCATCAATTACACGGCGGAACTTTCTTTCACGGAAAACGGCAGAACTTTTGCAGGAAAAATTGATTTTGAATGCAATTGGACACAACTGAAAGTTCTGACCATTCCATTTTATGATGATGATTTGATCAAAGATAAACGGGACGGGATCCGTTACGATCAGGATGATACCCGCCTTACTGCCATTCCGGAAAGCTGTTACAGAAGAACATACGGAGTTCCTTACGGGGTCAAAGCGATCGCACCGGGAGCGTTCCAGTCTTCCTCCCTGCAGGAAGTCGTGATCCCGGATTGGATCACGGAACTGCCTGCAGAACTTTTTGCCGATACCCCGGAACTGCAGAAACTCAGTATTCCTGCCCATTTCTCCCGCAAAGTTCTGAAAGGTCTGAAAATTCCTTACCCGTGCCAGATCACAATTCGGGGTGAAAAACCACAGATTTTTCTTGCGGAGGAACTGACGATTGATATGAAAACAAGTGAAGACGGCAGAACGCTTCTGCATTTTTCGCCGTCCTATGTGGGCAAAAGTTTCCGGATCCCGGAAGACATCAGAACGGTTGCTGCCAAAGCATTTCAGCATTGTCTCACGCTGGAAGAAGTGATTTGCCCGCCGGGTTTGGAAACGATCGGAGCTGAAGCTTTTGCAAACTGTCCGAATCTGAAAAGGATCCGGTTTGGCGGAAATGAAAAAAAGATCGGCAAAAATACATTCCAACTGTGCCATAAACTGAAAGAAGTCCACCTTCCGGAAAGCCTCACTGAATTGCCTTCCGGCATGTTCCGGCATTGCCGGAGCCTGACAGAAATCAAACTGCCAGCCGGATTGATATCGATCGGTGCCAATGCATTCGCCGGCTGTACCACACTGACTGCTTTGGAACTGCCGGAAACATTGCAGCATATCGGTTATGGCGCATTTCAGGACTGTTACAATCTGAAAGCACTTGATCTCCCCTTGCAGATCGGAAAACTTCCGGAACATTTTTTACGGGGCAGTGGAGTGATTTCCGTAACATTACCGCAAAATCTGAAAAAAATCGGCACACACGCATTCTCCGGCTGCAGAATGCTCCGGCAGATCCAGCTTCCATCACAGTTGGAAGAGATTGAGGACCGTGCCTTTGAAGATTGCACTTCCCTGGATGTTATCGTGCTTCCGGCTACGTTGAAAAAGATCGGTGCCGGCGCATTTACCAACTGCAGCTCCCTGAAAGAGATCGCATTGCCTTTCCTGCTGGAAGAAATCGGCAGTAGCGCCTTCAGCGGTGTGACCTGTCCCGTAAGGATCGGAATGGGCGCGCCTTATTTTGCAGTCGATTCAAAGGGGATCCTCTCCCACAAAAAGGAAAAGGTGCTCATCCGTGTTCCGCCGGAACTGAAAGGCAGCTGCAGCATTCCATTCGGGATCGTCGGGATCGACCCCGGTGCATTCCGGAATTGCAACCAGTTGACCGAGATCAATCTGCCCTTTACTTTGAAATGGATCGGGAAACAGGCATTTTCCGGCTGCAGCAAACTGAATAAAATCGTGATCCCGAACAGTATTTCCGATGCAATGATCCGGGAGCTGGATCTGCCTTATTACTGCCGGATCCAGCGCCGTTGATCCACTTTCAGGATCGATCCAGCGAACGGAAGCCGATCGCCTCAAAAAGATGTTCCTGCCGGATCTCCTCCGATCCTGCCAGGTCTGCGATCGTACGGGCGACCCGCAGGATGCGGTCATATGCACGGGCACTCAAGCCGAACTGTTGGATCGCATGCCGGAGCATGGTCTGCATGGAAGTGGTGAGCTGACAGAACCGCTGGAAATGTCCGCTCTGCATCTGGGCGTTGCAGCGGATCGGTCTCTGATCAGCCCGGAACCGGTATTCCTGGATCTCACGGGCGGAAAGCACCCGCTGCCGGATCTGTTCACTGGTCTCGCCCGCAGGCACAGAAACAAGCTCATCTTCCGTCAGAGCGGAAACTTCCACATGAAGATCGATCCGGTCCAGCAGCGGACCGGAAATCTTGGAACGGTATTGCTGGATCTGAACCGAACGGCAACGGCAGCGATGACGGGTATCCCCCAGATGTCCGCAGGGACACGGGTTCATGGCAGCGATCAGAATGAAATCCGAGGGGAAGATAAAACTTCCGGAGGCCCGGCATACGGAAACTTCCCCGTTTTCCAGCGGAAGCCGCAACACTTCCAACACATTGCGTTTGAATTCCGGCAGTTCATCCAGAAACAGTACGCCATTATGGGCAAGACTGATCTCGCCCGGCTGGGGATTGGTACCACCGCCCAGCAGACCGGCATCGCTGACCGTATGATGGGGCGAACGGAACGGACGCGCCTTCAGCAGCGGTTCGCCCGGCGGAAGCAAGCCTAAAATCGAATGGATCTTGCTGGTCTCCAGCGTTTCTTCAATGGTCATGGGCGGCAAAATTCCCGGCAGACGCTTCGCCAGCATGGATTTGCCCGATCCCGGAGGGCCGATAAACAGCACATTATGCCCGCCCGCCGCCGCAATCTCCAACGCCCGTTTCGCTGCCGCCTGCCCCTTGACATCGGCAAAATCCGGGCATCCGGACCAATCCGGTTCCCGGAACGCAGCACCGGATTCCGCCGGTACGGGAGCAACCGTCCCCTGTAAAACTGAAATCGCATCGGTAAGCGATTCAACCGGATAGACGTTCAGATCCCCGGCAACAATGGCAGCTTCCTGCGCATTGCCCGCCGGAATGATCAGATTGCGGATCTGGCTTTCTTTCCGCGCAGTCAATGCCGCAGGCAGGATCCCGCGAACCGAACGGACAGTGCCGTTCAGGGCAAGTTCTCCGAGGATCATGGTATCGGAAAGGCGGGAGGAGTCCACGCCATCGGCGGCGGCGATCATGGCAAGAGCAATGGGCAGGTCAAAGGCGGCGCCCTCTTTTTTCAGATCGGCGGGAGCAAGATTGATGATCGTAGAACCACGGGGTGCTTTATATCCGCAGGAAAAGATGGCACTTTTCACCCGTTCCCGGCTTTCCCGCACGGCGGCATCCGGCAGACCGACGATCGTAACCAGACCATCCATCTCCCCGGCACCGCCCAGAGCATTGACTTCAATCTCCACATGGACCGCTTCAATGCCATAGAGGGCAGCTGAATGTGTACGCACAAGTTTCGCCATATCGATAACCCTTTCTCAATCCGTAAGTTTCAGGCTGTTGACAAGTTTCAGTGTTTTGCCGTCCGGCTGGATCTCCAGCACATGCAGTCCGAATGTTTCATCCGCCGCATATACCAGATTTTCTCTGCCCCGGAGAATGCCATTGATATGTTTCCATTTCAGCGCCTCGCAGGCAGTTACGAGCCGGATCCCGCTGCTGATCTCTGCCGTAACGACTCCGATCTCACCTGCCGCCAGAAAAACAAACTGCGTTCTTCCGTTGGCGTCCGCCCTGCCGGGAGCAATGTCGTAGACATGGGCGCCGTAACAGGAAAAGCGGTTGAGATTTTCCGTAAGATCCAGTTTCCCATCCGTTCCGATCACAGCGATCCCGGCAAAACCATTGGCAAGGCAGAGTCTGCCGTCCGGCAAACGCCGTACCTTCCGGGGCGTGCCGTAAGGGATCATGATCCGTTTTCCGTCCGGCATCAGCAGAGAATCGTGAAAAACAGTGATAAACCCGTTTTCCACCGCAGTCAGAGAACGTGCCCATCCGGAAAGGATTCCGGCTCCTTTCTGTGCCTCTGCATGAAAGTGGTTGACTCCGCCGTTCCGGGCGGCAAGAAGCAGTTTTTCTCCGGCAAAGATCACATCCACCGGACCTGTTGCAGGACCGTTCCCGATCAGAAAACGCATCAGCAGAGGGTGGGTACTGCCTTCCGTATGGAGGATGCTGAGGAATTTGCCGTCAGTTACATAAAGTTTCTTCTGATGCAGCGTCAAGCCCTGGGGAAAAAATCCGGTCTGGTATGTGGTGAGTAAAGTCGGGGTGCGGGGATCGGTGAGGCTGATCTTTACTACCATCTTCTTTTTGCCGCAGAAGGTCATATACAGCGTATCTCCGTCCGACACCATAGCGGAGGCAGGCGGTTCGATGTCCGCACCCTCGCCGTAATGTCCGGCAGAAAGGGTGAAGGCGGCACAGAAAAACAGGATGAACAGGAGCAGGCGTTTCATTTTCCAATCCTCCAGATATCAAAGCGTGGATATTTCTTTCCGGCAAGGATGCCATCCCGGACATCAATAAAATTGTACCCTTGCATGGCTTTATCCGGTCCGGACCGGGTACTGACCGGCTTCGGAGCGAGTGGATCCTGCAGACTGTATGCGGTAATCGTTCTGCCGTCGGCGATGTAGAGTTTTCCGCCTTCATACTTGATCCCCAACACACTTGCCCCTCTGTGCATCTCCGGTTCTGCAGCAACAAACGGCTTGGCGGGATCTTTCACATCCACGATACGGAACGGAGTGTTTCTGCCATAGGGTGCAAAGTAAAGCAAGTTGTTGATCCGTATCATCTTGTAAGAGTTTCCAAACAACGGGATGCAGGAGAGTTCTTTCAGATGATTGCCTTCGATCCGGAAGATGGTCAGCTTGTTTCTGCCGTTGACATAAAGCAGATCGCCCTGCACAGCGATGTCCGACCAGAAAGGAACGGCTTTGCTCTTGTTGAATGTTTGAACGGGCGTTACATCCGGTAATTTTGCGGTGTCCAGAACGGAAAGGAAATTTCCCTGTGCCAGATAGATCTTTCCGGAATCTTCCACAATACAGGCGGCAGGTCCTTTGATGTTTGCCCGGAGCTGCGGAGCGGAGGGATCGGAAATGTCCAGCAGCGCATCCGGTGCGAAAAGGTATTTATCCTTCCAGTTGTAAAAAGCGAAGGGGGGGATCACGATGTCGTAACGGAAGGCAAGTCCCGGAGCGGCTTGCCAGGAGAAAGTCAGATCCGGCAGCATATCCCGGTTCTGGATCTTTTCCATGTTGAAGCCGTAAAGCACATAATTTTTTCCCTGCCGGTCCACACTGTAAACATAAGGTTTGCAAATCACCACGGGAGCTTCCCCGTGAACCATCGGGATCGAAAGGACTTTCCCCGCCCGGTCCACAATCTGAATCCACTGGGCAGACCGGGCAAGATATTTCCCGCAGCCTGCCATGTGACCATTCCGGTCAACATTTGGAAGTTTCTGAAGCAGAACGACTTTCCCGTCGGAAAGAGATTTACTGAACATCTCACCGGCATTTTCCGTGATCAGTTCCAGCGAGTTCCGATCACCACGGGGAATCACGCGGATGATCTTTTCCCCATTCAACGGCAGATCCTTTTTTGTTTCTGCGCAGATGAGCCGGTTTTTATGGAGAAGGAAACAATTTTTTCCATCGGAATAAATTCCTTCGATCCGGAAGGGCAGCAGTTCGCGCCGTGGTTCCGTTTCCCCCTTTCTGAACTTCAACAGCGTATTGGGCGAGGCTTTGTTCACGCAGTAAAGGGTACCGTCCGGAGTCGCAGCCATGGCAGTAAGCGGTTTGGACTCTTCCAACATCCGTTCAAAGAGCAGCCGTCCATCCGGCATGATGCGGTAAACCCGGATCCCATCACGGGTATTGGCGTAGAGACAAGTTCCGTCCGTTGCCAGTTTTCGGACACCTCCCGCAGGGAAAGAGATCAGGTGATTTTCCAGAACGACCGGTTTTCCCTGTTGCCATCCGGTGGCGGAAAGAATGGAATAATCCGTGGCAAGATATAGAAATTTCTCTTTGACGCAGAGCATATCCATCACATATCCGGCAGAAATCAGCCCGCC